>CALCCH010000471.1 GCA_937899855.1 uncultured Saprospirales bacterium
CACGAGTTCGCTCAGCCATATCTAGTTACCTTGAAATCATTTTGTATTTCCATGCTGCCGATGCCCTCATTAGCATTAGCCTCAACTACAATCTGCATGTCATCTGTCGCGGTATTGCCCGCGTCGTCTACCACGGTTACGCTAAAGAGGCAGGAGTCGCGATTGTTGCCAAAATCGGTAGCGATGTACTGGACCGTACTGATTCCCAGTGGGAATACTGCACCACTAGCATCGTTGCTGACCATGGTGGTTCCCGTACTATAGAAAATGCTGTATTCGATACTTTGGATGGTAGCCGGGTCGACCAGTACGATGGGGGCAATGCCGTTGACCCGGGCCTGGCACAGGTTGGGGTCGGTACTCACCACTACATCGGCTGGGCATTCGATCAACTCACCCGATGGGGCGGTCAGCAACGTTACGGTAAAACTGCAACTGTCCACATTGCCGCTGAGGTCCTCGACGATGTAGGTGACCAGGGTCGCGCCCAGGTTAAAGGTCGTTCCACTCGCCGTACCCGCCGTCACCATTCCACTCGTCCCAATCCGGTAACCCAAATCGGCAATGCCACAGTTCTCCTCAATCACGGGATCGATGCCCGTCACCACCGCCGTGCTACCTCCACCCGTGGCCAAAAAGGTGGTATCGTTGGGGCAGGTGACCACCGGTTGCTGGTTGTCACTCACCACGATCATTACGGTGCATTGGTTGGTATTACCGCTGGGATCGACGGCGGTGTAGTTGACGTTGGTGATGCCCACCGGAAAGGTTTGGCCACTCGCACTGTTCATCCCGCTGCCCGTCATGGCACCGGTCAGGACGTAGCTGAGTGAGGCGACCCCACAGTTGTCCGTTACCACCGGCGCGATGTTATTCGTCACCAGCACGTTACAACTGTCGGTTTGGTTGTCAAACACATCCACCGAAGGACAAAGCATCTCCGGTCCCTGGTTGTCATTCACCGCGACGTCAAACGAACAGCTGACCACCACGCCTGCGGTATCTCTAAGGGTGTAGCGGACGGTGGTGAGGCCGGTATTAAAGGCCGTTCCACTGGCGTCGTTGATGCCCGTCCCCTGGGTCGCATTGCTCAGGGTGTAGACGATGCTGGCCACCGCGGCGGGGTCGAGGTTGGTACTGGGGGCAATGCCGTTGACGACGGCACTGCACTGATCGAGATCGGTATTGGTGGCCACGTCAGCGGGGCAGGTGATGGTGGGGAGGGCTGTATTTTCGACCGTTACGGTAAAGCTACAGGTAGAAACGTCCGCATTGAGGCCGGTTACGGTGTAGGTGACCGTGGTGATTCCGACGGGGTAGACGCCACTGGCATCGTTGGATCCGCTTCCGGTGAGGGCGCCGGTTTGATCAAAAGTAATACTGGAAATTCCACAGTTGTCGGTGACGGTGGGCGTCAAGCCGGTGACGTTAGCCGAGCTGCCGCTGCCCGCATCGACGGTGAGGTCAGCGGGGCAGGTAAGTTGGGGCATTTGGGTATCCACCACCGTTACGTTGAAGGTACAGGTAGCGCTGTTGCCCGCGTCGTCGGTAGCGGTGTAGCCGACCACGGTGGTGCCCACGAGGAAGAAGTCGCCGGGATCGTGCGTACTGCTGATGTCCAGCAGGGGAGCACAAGCATCGGTGGCCACGGGGGGGATCCAGGTGACGTTGGTACCGCAAAGGCCAAAGTCGTTGGGAATGGTAATATCCGAAATGCAGGCCGTAAAAATGGGGTCGGTATTGTCGATGACGTTGACCACTTCCGGGAGAAAGGAAAATTCCGAAGGGTCGAGTGGCATGCTGTTGTTGTCGGCGATTTCGATGGGCAATGCGGGCAAGCCGATAAAGTCAAAGACCGGTGGGGTATAGGTGCCCACGAGGTTGAAGGTGGCCGATAAGAGGGTATCGCCGTTGGCCAGGGTCAGGCCATCGAAGGGCGGACTGGCATCGTCGCAATAGAGGGGGAGGTTGCCATCGCTGACAAAGGTGACATTGTAGCTCTCGGAGGGGGTCAGGTTGTTCGTGTGCATCACGTAAGCCAAATTCATGGTATCCCAGCTGGTGGTAAACTGCATGGAGCCGATGTCCTGAAAATTGTTGACCGTCAGGTGCATACGGATCGTATTGTTGTCGCAATCAAAATCGACGAGCGGGATAAATTCCAGGGTATTATTGGTGCCTCCCTGAGCGGTCACCTCGAAAGAACAGGTATTGGTATTACCCCCCTCGTCGGTCACGGTGTAAGTCACGGTCGTCAGTCCCGGTGCAAACACACTTCCGCTGGCATCATCACTGCCCGTTCCGCTGGTGGCTCCACTGAGTTCGTAGCTTACACTGGCCACCTGGCAATTGTCCGAAAACGCCGTGGGGGACAGGCCGCTAATCGGCATACCGGCATCGACCAACTGGTCGCCGGGGCAGGAGATGCTGGGCGCCTGCGAATCTCCGGTGGTGATGGTCCCCGGATTGAGGAACAGGTCGGTGCCCAGGGTCAGGGCCCGGCCGGGAAAGGCGCCCACCGTCACCAGAATGGGCGTATTGGTTCCATCCGCAAAGCGGAGCGTACTCGTTCCCACCTCCCCCTTGGGGTCGAAGCACAGGGTGATGATACTCGACCCGTCGACCAAGGTCAGCCCCGGTGGAAAAAACGCGTGGGCCCAGGCAAAGGTCAGCGCGCCACTGGACGCATTGGAGGTATCGGTGAGTACGGTGGCCGGTAGGGAGGTAATGACCCCTACAAAATCGATGGTGCTCGTGTCCCATTGGAGTTCGAACTGCATACTGGAGACGGTATCGAAATTCGTCACGTCGATATTGACGCAAAAAGCCGTAGCGTCGCATTCGGCACTGACATCGTTGACGGAAAGTGTCACGTGGGCACTTAGCGCAGCGGGGCTCAGGCACCAGAGGAGCAGGACCAGGAGGGTAAACATCTTCTGCATAACTCGTGGAGTTTCGGATAAAATGGTATTGGAAACAAAAGTGGTTTGTTCGTTTTGTCGGCGCGTTGATCGGAGTAGGGTAGACGAAGAGGCTACCGGCACCAACTCGGAGTGCTCGCTTTGAAAGGTATCGGTTATTGGCATTGCAAACATTTCGGGGCGCCACGCGCCGGTCAATGGATGTTAATCGTGTACTTTGTACGTAAAAGTTACCGTATGGTTGGTTTTTGGGACTGAAATCCAGTTGTTATTCCACTGGATTGGGCAAAAATACAGGAAAAAACCTCCGAGTGGCCAAAACCACTCGGAGGTGTGGAAAATTATTCCACGACAATCATTTTCTTCATCGCGACCTCCGAATCGGTCTCCAGTCGATAGTACAAAACGCCACTCGTGGGCAGTTCGCTGCGACTGAGCTCCAACTCGTGGTAGCCCGCGGGGTAATCTCCAGGGATTTCGAGCAGTACGCGACCCGCCACATCCAGCACCTGGAGGGAGGCACTGGTGGCCTGGGGCAGGTAAAAACCGAGCACCGTTTGCTCCCGGAAGGGATTGGGCTGGTTTTGGAACAGTTCGAGCGATTGGCGCGCTGGCGTCGTCTCGCTAAAGTTCAGCCGGACCGCCAGGGGCAGCCCCCCGTCGCGATAAGCCTCCGCCGCCAAACGACTCTCGTCGACCCGGAGCAAGTCACTCAAGCGCTCGGCATCGCGCAGGGCGCTAAACCGCAGCGTGTACAGCACCTCATCCGCCGCAATGGCCTGCGCCTCCACCTGGTGCCACAACATGACCAACCAACCCCGATCCACAAAGTGCTGACCAAAGTTGAGCTCGTTCAAATTGCGCAAGGCCTTGGCCTCGTAGCCCTCAAAATGCAGTACCTCGGGATCAAAATCGAGGACCCACTGGTAGGCGACCAGCTGCTCAAAGTCCCGCGCCCGCAGCTCCAATTCGTATTCCTCACCGGCCACAATCTCCCGGTCGCTCAGCAGCAGCTCCAGCGCCCCGTCGGTCCGCACCTGGGCATTGCTACCCCCCGTCAAGTTGGCGGGGTTGGCATTGTCGGTAACGTCTCCGGTCTTGATGGCGGTAAAGTCGTTGTTCAAAGAGTCACTGGGCAAGTTGTTGATCACCAAGCACTCCGTATAAGCCGGTACAAAGAGCGGCGCCAAATCGGCCAGGGTATCCTTATCGGCCGCAAAAACCCAGGAGGTCGTCGTATTCGGTACGATCGTACCCAAGCTACCCAATAAGGTCTGCAACTGGACGATGTCGAAGGTCGTGATGATGCCATCTCTAAAGACATCCGCCGCAATCTTCTTGTAATTGGTATTTAAGGTGTCCAGCCCCACGATGTGTCTTTGGATGGTAAACAAGTCATTGGCCGTGACGCCGTTGGTCCAGTTGATGTTTTTGCTCGGCGTGATTTTGTACGTACCGCCAGCATTGACATCTTCGAAGATAAAGTCACCCACCGGATCGGTGGTCACCATCCCTACCGTAGCGGGGCCATTGGTGAGGGTAACTTCTACTTGACCCACACCCTGGCCATTTTCGGTCAGGCACTCCCCGGCAATGTCCAACATCGCGGGTTGATTGACGGCCACGGCACCCGGTGCGGTACAGGGAGCGGTGGAGAAGGCGCCACTACCAAAGTCCTGAACGACCTCGGCGGGTAGGTTCATGCTATTGGCAATAATGTTGATCGTCGAGAAGTCGCCCACGTTACCCATCAGGAGAATGTCGACGAAGAAAATCGTCTCCCCATCGGCGAAGGTTACGGGGTTCACGGGAATCTGGCTGTTGAAGTAAGACACCCGCATCGTATCGCTCGTCAGCAAATTGGCCACCAGGCCATTGCCGGGCAGGTTGCTGCCACTGACGCCAATGATCTCTCCGACGTCGCTGTTGACCAACTCTATCGAGAACTGGAAGGACAAGACGTTGAGGAAGTTTTCGACCATTACCGGTATACTTACGACCGTATTGGTACCTCCCAGTCCCGTTCCGATATTGAAGCAGGGAATGGGTACCGTCACCGTAACCATGGCGGTACAAGTATTGCTGTTGCCATTGCTGTCCGTAACGGTCAGATCAACGGGTATGGTCGTACCCGCATCGGCAAAGGTGAAGGTATTCTGAGAAATAGCGTACATCAGATCAGCCGCCGCCGTACAGTTGTCAAAACTACCCCCATCGACATCGGCGGGCGTAATCGTAGCCGTACCACTCTGGTCGAGATTGACCGTGATGTCCCGACAAACCGCCGTAGGATCAAAGTTGTCTTCGATGATTACCACCGCATTACAGCTCGAAGCGTTACCGGCGGCATCGACCACCGTCAGCGTTACTGGATGCTCCGTCACGCCATCCGCATCGTCACAATCAAAGGTGTTCGGACTGACCGTCCGCGATACGATGATGCCACAGTTGTCAAAACTGCCGTTGTCGATCAGGGCGGGATTGAGGATGAGCGTACCGTTTGAAGGCAGGCCAATCGTTACCGAAGATTGGCAGGAAGCAATCGGACTGACGTCGTCGACGACGGTAAAGCTGCGGTTGAAGGAAACCGAGTTGCCACAGGGGTCCGTCACGGTAAAGTTGACGTTGTGGGGCCCGAGGGGATAGACCCCACTGGCATCGGCACCGTTGCTGGTGGCAAAGGGCGAATCGTTGGTGATGCTGATGCTGCCGTAAGGGGCGCAGTCCTCCAGATCCGTCAGCATCAAGCTGACCGTTGCCGCACAATCGTTGGGATCGGTACCGACACTACCCCCGGCACCGATGTTATCCGTGTAGGTGGGATCGGTCGGCGCTTCGGTATCTTCCACCGTGATGATTTGGGTCGCACTGGTGACGTTGCCCGCATCGTCGGTGGCCCGCCAGCCCCGGGTAATGGTGTAGTTGTAGTTGCCACAAGTGTTGGGATTGCCCGTTTGGGTATCCATCTCACTCGTCACCACGTTGAGCGTAGCGCTGCAATTATCGCTGGCCGTCACCACGGGGGCCATTGGAATGTCCTCGCAAGAGACGGTCACGTCGGTGGGTACGCCACTCAGGGTGGGGAAAATATTATCTACCACCGTGATGGTGGCCGCACAAGTTCCCTCGTTGCCATTGATGTCAAAAATGGAAAGCGTCACCGAATTGTCGCCTACGTTGGAGCAGTCCGCTTCCCAGGTAGCTCCACCGTCGATGGTCAGGCTGCCGAAGTCCACGCCACAATTATCGCTGACGTCGAGTGGGGTGTAGGCGGCCGTTCCGTTTGAGTTGGAGGTGCTCAAGCTCCAGTTGGCGGGATCAAAATCACCACTGAAACCCGGTAGGAAATTATTGACGGTCGTGTTGGCGGCGGGGGGGAAGTTGTCCGTCGTGCTAGCGCGGAAACAAAACTCGTCCCCGGCATTGAGCTGTACCGTCGTGGTCCCCATTTGATTGAGGGAGGCCGGATCGTTGGCCAGGTCGCTGCCCGCCAGTTCGGTAAAGGCCCCGTTGATGGTGTAGCCAAAGGGATCAAACTGGGCGCTAAAGTCCGTCGAGACGTAATTCCAGTTAAAGGTGATGCTCGTGGCACTGTTCACCGTTACGCAGTAATCCGCATTGCCCGCTCCGAAGGATAGGTTGCCGCCGCTGGACAGGTCGATGCCTTCGCCCAAAATGGTATTGGGGAGCACCGTAGCCATTCCGTTGGAATCCAACTCGACGGTGATGTTTTGACAATTGAGTACGGGGTCTTCGGTATCTTCGGCCACGTCGATCTGCTGGGTTTGGGAAACGGTATTGCCAAAGCCATCGTCGTATTCCCAGGTGACGTTGTAGTTACCGGGGGTAAAATTGTAAAGGGGAATGGTCGCCCCGGCATTCGTACAGATATTGAGCGCGTAGCTCACCAGGCTTCCCACGTCGCCGGCGCCGTCGTCACGCAGGTTCAGTATCCAGTTGCCATTGGCAGTGTCCCCGTTAAAGTTGACGAGCTAGCCGAGTGCGTGGAAATCTCCCTGGATGGCATAGGTACCGATCGCTCCCGAAGGATTACAGGTATTCTCAAGGTCGTCCGCCGTATTGGTGGCATCGTCCGAGAAGTTGAGGTTGAGGTTATTTTGGTCACAGCCAAACCCAAAGTTGGTCGCCGGAGCACCGGGCTGGTTGAACAGCGGTACGATGGTACCCGAAGGCGAAGTCAGGGTAGCCGAGAGGTCGCCCACCCAGGTGTGGTTGATTTCCAGCGAGAAGCTGACCTCATCCACCAGGGTGCCGAGGCCGGCCACGGGAATGGTGATGGTCGTCCCCGCATTGTCGTTGAGGGGGAGGTTGGGCGTACCCACAATCGGCGGATAGAGCGTACAGGGCGCCGAGCAGGAACCGACCACGTCGACCGTAGCTCCCGAGGCAATGCTTCCTACGATGAGGTTCCCACAATTATCGGTAGCCGTAGGCGCGCATACCTCCAAGTCCCCACAGGTACTACTCAGCGCGGGAAGGGTGGCGCCCGGTAGGTCCGGGTTGGGGGTATTGGTATCGATCAGGGTGACGTTGAAGGTACAGGTATCACTCAGGTTATTGGGGTTGTCGTCAATGGCGATCAGGGTGACGGTAAAGGTTTCGCCATCGCCGGGCGTACTCACCGCACTCAGCAGGGTATTGGGTGCGGGGTTCTGGATGACGGTGTGGCCATCCGGGCAGTTGTCCAGCACGCTCGACAGACCGCGGTAGTCGGGAACCAGGGCGCTGGCGCCATTGCAAGAGCCAAAGTTGAGGTCCTGATCCGGCGGGCAGGTGATCTCGGGCGCTTGATTGTCGAGTACCGATACGGAAAAGGTACAAGTATCGCGGTTGCCCTCGGGATCGAGGTAGGCGTAGCTCAGGATGGTGGTCCCCACGGGAAAGTCGGCAAAGTCGACCCGACCGGGGCCGGGCGTACCGGTATTGACCGTGATGTTGGGATCATCCGAAAAGATATTTTCCACCAGGGGCGCTCCCGTACAGAAGTCCGTCGCCGAAGGGGCGGTCCAAGAAAAGGTATTGTCGCAATCGCTGTCGTCCGCGTTGACGGTCACGTCCATCGGGCAGTCGACGATCACGGGTTTGAGCGTGTCGTTGACGGTGACCGCGACGTTGTACATGGTCACGTTGCCACAGAGGTCGGTGATGGTAAACACGACGTTGGTCGTACCGACGGGGTAAATCCCCGAGGCATCGGCCGTTCCGCTGACGTTGCTGCGGACGGTCAGGTCCCCAAAGTCGGCGCACTTGTCCGAGGTGTTGGCGGCGGTGAGGGACAAGCTGATGGTCGCCTCGCAGATGCCCGCCTCATTGTCCACGGTGATGCCCATTTGGGTGCTGCTGGGGGCCTCGTTGTCGGCGCGGGTGATGGTTTGCGTCAGCACGGTGGCATTGTTGCAATCATCCACCAGCGTCCAGGTCCGGACGACGGTTCCCGAATTGGGGCAGGAGCCGGGCACTTCGGGAGCATCGGCGTAGGTGGCTTCCAGACCGGTCGAGCAGTTGTCGGCCTCATCGGTCACGTCGCCCGTGATGCTGAGGTCGTCGATATCGTCGGTGCAGTAGTCGATGGTGATATTGGCGGGGGGCGTAAAAGTAGGCGCCTTGACGTCCTGAACGGTGATGGTTTGGTCCTGGCTCACCGAGTTGCCGTTGCCATCGTTGAGGGTCCAGGTCCGGAGGAGGGTGCCGGTACCGCTACAGCCACTGAGCCCGCTGGTATTGTCCGTGTAGGTGGCCTGAATACCGCTGGCGCAATTATCGGCCTCGTCGGTGACGTCGCCGGTGAGGAGCAGGTCGTCGGGATCTTCCTCACAGCTGATGGTAACGTCGGCGGGAACGGTAAAAGTGGGGTCGGTGGTATCGTCGAGGCTGACGTTGATCTGGACCAGGTTGCTTTCGTTGAGGGGGTCGCCATCATCGACGGAGACGAAGTAGGTCCCCGGCCCGGGTGCCGTACCATCGCAGTTGACGCTTACCGTCGAGCCCAGGGCGCCGCCCAGGGCGTCAAAGAAGTTGAAATTGGTACAAGTTACTCCTCCGACATTGACGTTGCTGGCGATGCTGGCCGCGTCGAGGGTGGCGCTGCTGCCCACCACGGGCAAGTCGACGGCCGGGTCGAGCAGTTGCAGGGTACACTGGCTGTGTAGCTGTGGCCCGATCAGGCTCATCAGGGCCAGGATGACCCAGGTGTGGATGGATTTTGGAGAAAGTTGCATCCTTGATACCACGGGGGGAGGGGCAGCGGGGGGATGATCGCTGTTCAGGGATGTAAATTTAGAAACCATAATTCTGTTTTTGGCGCCTGCTGGGGAAAACAGACGATTGTTAAATAATAATTAGCGCATAGTACCTTGCCCGAATGGCCAACAGTGACCTCGGGTCCTACAAATATAGAAAAAAACCAAACTGGCCAAGGGCCGCTCCCCACGCGGGAGTGACTGGCAGTTTTGATCCTTTTCCTTTAGAGATTCAATGCGAAAAAAACAACCTTGAAATCGAGATTTGAGATCAATGTTCAGTTCAGAGATTCAGAAGAATGGTGATTGGTCGTTGTGTGGAGATTCTTACTTTACACTAAAGGTAGGAAATATTTCCCGAAAAAAATAGCATTTGTCGCGGCATCCCGCCCCCCGGGCCCAGCGGGGGAAATAAAAAAAGCCCGGACTCCCAAGGAACCCGAGCTATTGCTCTCAAAAACAGGGGTTTATCCCAATTTATTGTGCTTAAAATTGAGATCGTGGATTGGTGAGGTCATTGGCCGATTGCGGCTCGAAATCGTAGCGGATAATGATTTCAAAACTGCCCGAATTGACCGTCCGCAGACTGGATACGTTGACGTCGTAAGCTACGCCCATACCCAATTGCTTGACCTGGTAAAACAGCGTTAAGTCAACCGATTCTCCGGCTCCTTCCCCTCCCAGTCGGTAGGACAGACCCGCCGTGATCTTGTCCTGCATGATCAGACTCACGTTGATGTCCAAGTCACCCGGCGCATCTTCGACGTACTTGGCCAGCACCATCGGGCGCAATTTGAGCCCCGTACCCACGGGGAAAGTGATGCCCGTCGATAGGTAAAAGTGCGGCTCCTCCCGGGCGATCTTCAACCGCCCGTTGTCCTTGTTGAAGCCGATCTCGTTGGGGAAAATGTGGGGAATCGAAAAGCCCAAGAAATATTCCTTGTACTTGGCCAAAATCCCCGCGCCAAAATTTCCATTAAAACGGCTCGAAACCACCCCATCCAAGACCGCGGGATCCACGTCGTTGAGCTTTACGATGCTGGGATCGGAAAAGTCGAGGCGGATGTTTTTCATGTTACCCTGTACCCCAAAGCGAATCGCAAAATTCTCGGTAATGGGCAGGTTGTAGGAATAGGACATCGTAGCCAACCAGGATTGGAAAATGCCCACCGAATGCGTCGACACGACGAGGCCAAAACCCGTCCGGTCGGTGAGAAAGGGCGAGCTAAAACCAATCAAACCACTGCGGGGAGCCCCCTCGTAGCCAATCCACTGCTGGCGGTAAAGGGTGTAGATGCTCGGGACGCCCCGTTCGCCACTAAAGGCCGGATTGATCAACTGTTGGTTGTACATGAACTGGGTGTAGTGACTCTCTTGTTGAGCCCAGAGTCCCGTAGCACCCCAGAGGACCAGTAGCAGTGCGCAATAAAGATTTTTCATGTGCAATTATTTTAAACCACGGGGCCTAGGCCCCGTGGTAATTTTATCTAAAAATGGTGAGATAACCCTTGACCGCCTGCGATTCTTGATCGCGCTTGAACAAGAAGAAATAAGTGCCGTCCGGCAAATCGCGACCTTCCTCGCCCCGTAAGGTACCGTCCCAATCGTTCTGGTAAGGTGCGGCTTCAAAAACCCGGTCTCCCCACTGGTTGAAAATGATCAACTCGTTGTTGGGGAACAAACCCGATTCCAAACAGAGGATTTGCAGCCGATCATTCGCCCCATCATCATTGGGCGTAATCATGGTCGGCACCACACAGGGCCCGTCAAACTCCACTTCGATCCGTACGGTGGCTACGTCGCACTGGAACTCGTCACAACCGTGGCAAAGCCGGTAGGTGAAAAAGTCGGTCCCGATAAAGCCGCTGGAAGGTTCGTAATTGAACGTTCCATCCGTATTGCTGGTCAGAATACCCCGCGTCGGCTGCGACTCAATCGTGATCACTCCCTGCAGCTCCGGGTCAAACTCGTCGTTCTCCAAGATGTCAAAGTTTTCCAGGGTCGTCTCAAAGTTTACCCGCAGGCTATCGCCCTCCGCATCGGGTGCTCCCGCGACGCGGATCGTAATCGAATCCTCCGCCGATTGACAACCGTCGATGATTACCGAGTACCGGTAAGTATACGAGCCAGCCGCTAGCGGTGTTACCATGATCTCGTTTTCGTTCGTATCCTCGGGCAGCCCCGCATCGAGCGAACTGGCTGACCAGACGTACTCGTCGGGGGAGGGGACGTAGTCCGGCCCCAACAAGAAGCAACTTTCTCCCAGACACAGGACCTGGCTACAATCGTCCTCGATAACCGGCGCCGCTACTTGTACGATGTCTACCGCCGTATTGACGACCATCGTACAGCCTTCGTCCGTGGTGGCGGTGAGCGTGTAAATGCCCGAGCAAGCATCCGTTAGATCGGGAATGCTGACGCTCTGGCCGCTCGCCGTAAAGTCACAGGGCCCACTCCACTCCCAAGAGCTGATGGGGGCGGAGCCCGTTTCCACGATGCCATCCAATTCCAAATCCCCGTCGCAAAGCGGGGCATTGGTCTGGATACTCACCAGTGCTTCCGGTAGCGCCTCGATGACAATCGAACCCTCACTGGTACAGCCCGCACTCGTCGTACACACCACGCGGTAGGTACCGGTGGTAGCACTTCCGATCGTAATGTCCAAGGTCGTTTGGTTTACATTGTCTCCTCCGGGAGTCGTCCAGGTGTAGCTGGCCCCAGCGATAATCGTCGGCGTCAATTGTACCGTGGAATTGGTACAGCCCGCCGCATCGGGAGAGGCATTGATGGCCACCGCCGGTAGGTCCTCCACCGTGATGCTAAAACTACAATCCACAAAATTGCCCGCGGCATCTTCGACCTCAAAGGTCACGACGTTTTCACCCAGGGCAAAGCTGCCACCGTTGTCGGGACCCGCAATTTGCGTGGCCGTCAGGCTACCGTCGCAATTGTCCATTCCCGTAGGCTCGCCAAATTCGACAATCAAACCTGTACAACCCGCTGCCGTACTGGCCGCCACCAAAACGTTACTCGGATCGCTGATGACCTCCCCATCAATCCGCAGCACCAAGTCGGCCGGACAGTCAATGGTCGGATTTTCATCGTCCTCCACCGTTACGCTAAATCTACAGACATTGCTGTTGCCCGCGGCATCGGTAGCGGTGTAGGTCACCACGGTCTGCCCCAGGGGGAAAGCATCGCCGGGGTCATTGCTGGCCACGGGGATGATGTTGGAGCAATCGTCCGTGACCGTGGGCGGAGTCCAGGAGTGGACCGCCTCGCAAGTGCCGGCATCGACGCTCAGCGTCACATCATCGGGGCAGTCGCTAAACACCGGAGCGCTGTTGTCGGGAACGTTGACCACAAATTCGCATTCGGTCGTATTGCCATTGACGTCCAGGGCCACAATGCGTACCGTGGTTTCCCCAACGGGGAAGGTATCGCCGGGCTCGTGGGTACTGACCAGAGGAAGCAGTACGCAATTGTCCGTCGCGGTAACGGGCGTCCAGGTAACGATCGCTTCGCAATTGTTGGTCGCCCCGATATTGACGTCGGAGGGGGGACAGTTGGCAAAGATGGGATTTTCATTGTCTTCCACCGTCACGTCAAAGGAGCAGTTACTGCTGTTGCCCGCGGCATCGGTGGCGGTATAGGTTACCGTAGTTGTACCCACCGCGAAGGTGCTCATCGGGGCTTGGGAGACGGTCAGCGTCACCGTGCCGCAATCCGTGGTATTGGGAAGGTCCCAGTCGACTACGGCCGCGCACTGTCCCGCATCAGCCGATACGGTTAGGTCATCCGGGCAGTCGATTACCGGAGCGGAGCGGTCCACTACCGTCACCACAAAGCTACATTCGGCGGTATTGCCCGCGGCATCCACGGCGGAGTAAGTGACCGTCGTGCTGCCCAGCGGGAAGGGATCGCCCGGTACTTCGGTGGGGGGCGTGACGCCGGTGACGCCACAGTTGTCGATGGCGAAGGGTTCGGTCCAACTGTAAACTCCCATACAGGTCAGCGAGTCGGCGACGATCACCGTATCGCCGGGGCAATTGCGCCATACTGGATCCTCGGCATCGACGATGGTGACGTCGAAGGTACAACTGTCGCGAACCGGGCCAGATTCGATGATGTAAGTAACGGTCGTTACGCCCACGTTGAAGGAGCTGCCGCTGGCGTCGTTTTCGCCATTGCCGACGGTCGCTCCACTGAGTTCAAAATACAAGGTATCCACCAGGCTGGGATCGATCAGGACCACCGGTTCGATGCCCGCCACGGAGGCGCTACACAGGCCCGGATCGTTGTCGATCGGGAGGGGATCGCCAGGGCATTCCACCAAGCCGGTACCGTCGGTTACAATGACGTTGAAGAAACAGGAGATGCTGTTGCCAAAGGCGTCAAAGACCTCGTAGGTCACGGTGGTACTGCCCAGGTTAAAGGTTTCCCCACTGGCGTCGTTGATACCCGTACCGGTAGTGGCGTTGCTGAGGGTGTAAGCAATCGAGTCGATGCCACAATTGTCCAAGCCCGCATTGATCAAAGCGATGTTGTTGACCACGGCCGTCGTCATTCCCAGGTCGGGGCTGACGATCACCGTGGGGGGACACTGGAGTCCGGTGGGAATATCGGTATCGTTTACCGCAATCAAGACCTCACAGGTGCTGGAGTTGCCCGCATCGTCGGTGACGGTGTAGGTGAGAATCGTGACACCGATAAAGAAGGTCGTACCGGTAGCGTCGTTGATGCCGGTACCCGTCGTCGCGCCCGTCAGTTCGTAAGTAATCGAAGCGACGTTACAGTTTTCACTGATGTTGGGCGCCAGGTTGTTGTTGACCACTCGGCTACACATGCCCGGATCGTTGGGAAAGACGTCGAGCGATACACAGGTCAGCACGGGCGCTTCTTCATCGTTTACCGTGACGGTAAAGGAACACGCATCGGTCGTCCCCAGGTTGTCCTGAGCCGAGTAAGTTACGGTTGTGGTACCTACGTTAAAGAAGGTGCCGCTGGCATCGTTGATGCCCGTACCCGTGGTGGCTCCCGTCAGGGTGTAGGTCAAAGTCGTGATGGTGGTGGGGGCGACCAGTAGGAGGGGAGCAATGCCACCCACCGTTGCACCACACTGTCCGGGATCGTTGACCAGCGTCGTATCGGCGGGGCAGTCGAGCAAATCGCTGGGCGAGCTGCTGACGTTTACCGTAAACGAGCAAGTCGAATTATTGCCGCTCGGGTCGCTGACCACATAGGTCACGATGGTAATGCCTACCGGGAAACAGGTACCGCTGACATCCCCCGTTCCACTGCCACTGAGGGCACCGCTGAGGGTGTAGCTCGTATCGGCAACGGCGCAATTGTCGGAGGTGATGGGTTCCAAATCGTTGACCACGATGCAGGGACTACCCGCGGGAATGATAAACGAAGTATCCGCCGGACAGCTCAGGGCCGGAATTTCGGTATCGGTTACCGTCACGGTAAACGAACAAACATCGGTGGTTCCCATATTGTCGCCCACGGTATAGGTTACCGTAGTAGTACCCACGGGGAAAGTCGTACCGCTGGCATCGTCGGGACCGGATCCACCACCGCTGAGGGTGTAGAAAACCGTGTCCAGGTCCGTGCTGGGCACCAGTAGAATCGGGGCAATATCGTTGACCACCGCACTACAAAGTCCAAATTCGTTGACCACCGTCGTATCGTTGGGGCAATCGAGCAAATCCAGGGGGCTACCCGGCGTCACGGTTACGGTAAACGAACAGCTGTTGCTGTTACCCGCCGCATCAAAAGCCGTGTAGGTCACCGTGGTCACGCCTTCGTTGAAGGTCAGACCGGAGACGCTACCCGTATCCGCTCCCATCGTCACGCCACTGAGTTCGTAACCCAGCGAGTCGAGTTGGCAATTGTCCATCACCTGCGGATCGAGATTGCCCACCGTAGCGGCGTTCATGCCGGGCGAGGCCATCACCGTCGTATCATTGGGACACACCAAATCGGGCGCTTCCCCATCGACGACCGTCACGAGGAAGGAACAAGTCACCGAATCCCCCGCCGCATCTTTGACCACGTAGGTCACGGTACTCTGGCCGAGGTCGAAATCCGTGCCGCTGGCATCGTCCGGTCCCTCCGCCACCGTCGCCCCGCCGATGCGGTAGTGGATCGTATCCACCTCGCTGGCGCCACTCAGAATGGCGACGGCAATATCGTTGACCACCGCCGAGCAATTGCCCGGATCGGTGCTGACCGTCGTATCGTTGGGGCAGGCAATCGCAATGCCCGCCAGTACGGTGACCTCAAAGCTACAGCTGGCGCTGTTGCCCGCCGCATCAAAAGCCGTGTAGGTAACGGTGCTGAGGCCCTCGTTAAAGACCCGCCCCGATACACTGCCCGAATCGGCCGCCATCGTGGCGCCACTGATTTGATAACCCACGGAATCGAGCTGGCACAAGTCCGCCGCCAGCGGATCGAGATTGCCCACCGCAATGCTGGTCATTCCCGGCGCCGCGGTCAGGGTCGTATCGTTGGGACAAACAATGGTGGGGTCTTCGACGTCTTCTACCGTTACGATAAACGAGCAGACCACCGAGTCGCCATTATTGGCCAACACCACGTAAGTCACCAGGCTCTCGCCCAGATTAAAGGTATTGCCACTGGCATCGTCGGGCCCATTGCCCATCGTCGCTCCGGTAATGTTGTAATAAATCGTATCGACCTCGCTCGCCCCGGAGACGATCGTCACGGGGATGTCGTTGACCACGGCGGTACACAAGCCCATTTCATTGGCCACCGTCGTATCGCTCGGGCAGGCAATGGCCACAGCACCGTTGACCGTCACGGTAAAGCTACAGGAAATCGAATTGTTGGAAAGGTCCAGTGCGGTGTAGGTCACCACCGTCGTCCCGAGGGGGAAGGCCGTACCGCTGATGTCGCCACTGCCCGAGGTCATCAGGGCACCCGTCGTGCTGTAATTGATCGCCCCGACGCCACAATTGTCACTGGCCGTTGCTTCCAAATCGTTGACGACCAGCGAGCTCATCCCCGCCATCGCCGTCAGGACGGTGTCGTTCGGGCAATTGATCAGGGGCAGTCGCGCGTCGACTACGGTTACGGTGGCGGTACAGGTGGCCATATTGCCACAATCGTCGGTGACGGTGAGCACTACGGGGTTGGGCCCTACATCGGCACAGCCAAAGCTGCTGACGTTGATGCTCAAGCTGACGTTGCCACAGGCATCACTGCTGCCGCCATCTACGGAGCTGGCGTTGAGCGTGGCCATTCCCGCGGCGTCCAACAGAATGGTCGTATCCTTACAAACCGCCATCGGTGGGTCATTGTCTACCACCGTGATGATCTGTACCTGAGGCGTCGCCATATTGCCGCATTCATCCTCCAGGCTCCAGGCCCGTTGGATGGTACCCGTTCCGCCACAACCCGTCAAGTTGGGGACGTCTACAAAGGTGGGCATCAGGTTGCCACTGGGCGAACAATTGTCCATGACGTTGCTGGGGCTTCCGGTGATCGACAAATCGCTGGGATCATCGCCACAACTGATCGTGATGGGGCCGGGAGCGATAAAGGTCGGTGGGGTGGTATCTTCAATGATGATGGTTTGGACGTTCGTAGCCGAGTTGCCACAATCGTCAGTCACCGTCCAGGTCCGGGTGATGACGCCCGTTCCCGCTGTACAAGTTCCCAAGCCACCATTGTCATCGCTAAAGGTACTCGTCGTCATCGAGCAATTGTCCATGATGTTGCTGGGCACTCCGGTGTTGCCGGTATCGAGCGGATCGTCCCCGCATTCGAGGGTCACCGTACCCGGACTATCAAAAGTGGGGGCCTGTAAATCGGGCAGGACGTCAAAGCTGACCGAGGTTTGGGCCGAGTTGCCACAATCGTCGGTGGCGGTCCAGGTGTAGGTGACTTGGTAGCCA
>CALCCH010000472.1 GCA_937899855.1 uncultured Saprospirales bacterium
CTTTATGGCGGCTGGTGGCATGGCCGTCGACGCCGATTCCAGCAGCTTTACCCTACTCAACGAGACGACGAGCGGCAGTTGCCCCCTCACAGTGATGCGCACTTATCAGGTCAGCGATTTTTGTGGCAATACCGCTACCTGTACCCAAGAGGTACTCATCTCCGATACGACGCCACCCACCATCATTTGTCCCTCGGACATGACGGTAGCGTGCCCCACCGATATCGTGGTCGACATCAACCTGGCGGAGATCAGCGATCGGTGTGATGCCAGCCCCGTGGTGACGGCCAGCGGCCCCACCCTGGTGAGTGGCATCGACGGCTGTGAAGGGGCTACTTACGAGGTGATGTACAGCGTCGTTGACGCTTGTGGCAATGGCCCCGTTAGCTGTACCCAAACGTGGACCCTCGAAAATGAGGCGCCCATTCTCACCTGCCCCGCCCCCATGACGGTTGCTTGTGGTGAAGACATCGTAGTGGACGAGAGTGACGTGACGGTGGTTACGTCCTGCGGCGTTTCCTTTACCACCGTAGTTTCTGGTCCGAACGTCTACGATGCCGAACCCAATTGCCCCGGTGCCCGCTACGTATACGGGTACTTGGTGACCGACGCCTGCGGAAGACTATCGATTTGTACCCGCGAATTTTTGATTGACAATGCGCCTCCCGAGGTCGTTTGCCTACCGGGACAAACCGTCAGTTGTGCCGAAGACATCATCACGGACGAGAGCCAGGTCAACATTACCACCAGCTGTGGTGATCCGGTGGAACTGAGCATCAGCGATCCCGTGATTAGCAATGGCGAAAATTGCCCCGGTACTTATACCTATACGTACACGATCGAAGACCGTTGTGGTCGGACGGCTTCTTGCACCCAAACCTGGACGATTGCCAACGATGGTCCCCTGATTGTGGAGTGTGCCCCCGATCGTGTGGTGGAATGTTCGGGCGACGTGATGGCGGATCCCGAAGCCTTGGTGGTGGTAGTAAGCTGTGAGTTGGAATTTACAACTACGGCGGGCCCAATCGTTGCCCTGGATGACCTGGGTGATTGCCCCGGTGCCCTTTACGAGATTACCTATACGGTGGAGGACGCTTGTGGACGAACGACGGAATGTACCCAGACCTTTACGGTAGAGAACCGAGCGCCCCGCGTCTTCCCCGATGAAGACCAAATCGTGGCTTGTCGGGAGGACATCAACCCCCGCTGGGAAAATTGTTTTGTGGAAACCGACTGCAACTTGGGGATCGTGCGCTTTGAAATCATTGGCCCCATCGAAGATGAGCTGGAAGCCGATTGCAATGGAAAGATCATCAACTACCTGTACTCGGTATGGGATGCCTGTGGTCGGATGACCTGTGTGGCTCAGGCTTGGACGATCCGAAACGACGGCCCCACCTTTGACAATGCGCCGGCGGACGTCACGGTGGATTGTTTTGACGTACCCGATGGGCTCGACGTTACGGCTTCCTTTGACGGCTGTGGCGATATCCCCATCGCGATTGGAGACCTGCAGATGGCGCTGGACAGCAACGACTTCCTACTGACCCGTACCTTTACCGCCGCTGACGGCAGTGGCAATACCATTACGCACGAACAGGCGATTACGGTGACTTGCGACGTAGCTTCGAATAAGACTTTCTGTACGGCGGGAGAAGAATTTTGGGGCAATGACGATCAGGAGACGCTAGGGGGTATGTCGGCGATGAAATTGCTGGTGTCTTTCCGACTCTCTGAGACCCCC
>CALCCH010000473.1 GCA_937899855.1 uncultured Saprospirales bacterium
TTCTTTTCGTCGTCTGCCCTCGCGTCGTGCGTACGCTTCTGGATGTCCGTCGTGTGCGCCTCCGAGCTGCAGCTACACCGTCAGCTTTGAGCTCCTCGGTACGCCACCCTTCCTCATCGACGGGCAGAGCTTTGGGAGCAACCTCTACGTTTCCGCTCCGATCCCGGACGAGACTAGCTTTAGCTTCTTCATCGAAACCACCGGAGCTTGTCCCACTTCCACCAGCATTGCGGGCAGTTTGGACTGTACCCCCTGTACGGCCGACTACACCGACTTGGGAACCATCCCACTTTGCGAGGGCGATTGTTACAACTTTCGGGGGCAAGACTATTGTAGCGCGGGCGAATACCTCGTGACCGAGTCCGATGCCGAAGGTTGTGTGGACACCACCCGCTTTGAACTTACTTTAATTGCTAACACCCAAGCCTCCATCAGTGCGCTGACCGAGCTGTGCGACGTCACCCAAACGATGTACACCGTTAGTTTTACCATCTACGGCCGGCCGCCGTTTTCCGTCAATGGACAGCCACTGCCCAATGGGGACAATTTCTTCCAATCGGTACCCTTGTTCAGCGGTTCCGCCTATTACTTTGAAGTGATGGATGCCGAAGCCTGCGCCGAGCCACGCGTCGTACAGGGGACCTTTAGCTGCCAGGGGGCCTGTGCCATTACGGCGGGTACGCTCGACGAGCTGACGGACTACGACTGCGCCAGTCAAACGGTCAAAGCCGTTCACGATGGCAATGCCGTCTTGGGGGGGGACGATTTGATGGAGTACGTACTTTACCAGGGTAACGACCTCTTTAGCGGAACCATTTTGGTGCGCAATACCGATGGGGTCTTCCCCTTCAACAGCAGTTTTATGGCCTTTGAGGAGCCCTACGAAATGGTCGCCATTGCGGGCAATCTGGTCAATGGCGAAGTAGACCTGAACGATATTTGTTTGTCGATTTCCAATCAAGTGGAGGTGGTATACTACGAAGCCCCCACCCTCCTGCGCAGCCAGGCCCAGGACAGTTTGGTACTCACCTGTGCCGATCCTAGCATCCGACTGGAGGCACTCTACAGTGGGGGCAGCGGTCGCTACGAGGTCCAGTGGTCGGGCAATGGTTTGACTTGGGATTCGACGGGGGTGGACGTCCAACTACCGGGCATCTACCGTTTCCAACTGGCCGATGCGGTAACGGGTTGCAGCCTGCGCGATTCGGCTACTGTGCTACAAAATCAGTTGGCCCCAACCATCGAATGGGCCTTAATCGAAGTTTTGGACTGTGCCACCGAGAGCATCACGTTGGATGCGACGGGTTCGAGTCAGCACGAGGCCATCGGCTTTGGCTGGAGCACGGCGGACGGCAACTTTGTGGGTGCACCGCAGACCCTGGAGACGCGGGTCAACAAGGCGGGGACTTATACCTTGCGGATGGAGGACAGCCGCAATGGCTGTGTCCGGGAGGAGAGCGTGGAGGTGATTGATTTGCAGGACGACATTCGGTCGGTAGTGCTCGACGTGGAATCGACGCTTTGTGAGGGGCAGGAGGATGCCTGGTTGGAGGTGATGGCGGTAGAGGGAGGCAACCCCAATTACGAGTACAAATTCAACGGTCACGACTACGGCACTGCCGGTCGTTTTGAAAGCCTGACTTCCGGGACGTATCCCCTCCACGTGGTGGATGCTAAAGGCTGTACCTCCGCCACCCTGGTCCTAATACAACGGGCCGCGGCACCGGATATCCAGATGCCCAGCAGCATCGAACTAACCCTTGGGGAACACCTGCATCTGGAAGCGGCCGCCAATTTTCCCATCCACGGCGTGCAGTGGCTCGATGCGGATGGCAACCTCTTGAGCGACAGCACCACTTGGGACCTCTTGCCCGACCAAACGCGGAATTACGAAGTGATCCTGATAGATCCTTACGGCTGTGAGGTCCGCCAGTCGATCGCGGTCCGCGTCAGTCGTTCCGATGACCTGGTCTTCGTGCCGAGTGCCTTTTCACCAAATGGTGATCAGGTCAATGACGAATTGTTGGTCTTTAGTCATTCCAGTGTCCGCAAGATTCAGTCCTTCCACATCTTTTCGCGGTGGGGCGATCTGGTACACCGCTGTGACGGCGTCCTCCCCGATGCGATGGGGGGCAGCTGTGGTTGGGACGGGACACTCAAGGGAAAGGCCCTCGACCCCGCCGTCTTTGTGTATCTCATCAAAATTGAATTGATTGACGGAACCAGCCGGACCCTTACCGGCGATATCACGCTATTGCGTTGATCCGTTAAATGCCCGTTCCCAGTGCCCCGATCTGCTTGCAGGTCGGGGCTTTTTTTGGAGTTGCTTAAGTTTTGGACAATGGCTACCTTTATGCAAAACACCATGCCGTATGGAGGACCTCAGAAACCTAAAACGCAAAGTTGAACAGTATCAAGAAATACTGATGAACACCACCAAATACCGTCAGGAATGGAAGGATTCCCTGCGGCAAACCATTCACCAGCAATTGGAAGCCATCATTCGCGAGACCGGGCTGGAGGCGAGTCTGGAAACCAAGGATCGGGTAGAGAATTTGGAAGGCATCGTACTTTCGCTGGGACAGACCCGGAGTGGCATTTCGGAAAAAGTCAACAATGAAGTCCGCCGTCACCTCATCAAGCACAATGGATCCCTGGTCTACCAGCAATTGTTCAACGGAAAGATCGTGGTGCTGATTACCTACCCGATGATCGAAGGCTACGGCGATCAGCAGCCACCGCATACCATTGGCATCTACCGTCCCGAAGAAATCAAACCACCTTTCGTGCTCCGCCACATGGAGGAATTCCTCAAGGAGATCACCATTTGGGAAGATTACGACGACGATCAGCCCACCCAGAAGATTGGCTTCAACATGAACTTTATCGACCCGGCGCCCTCTCCGGAGGGCTAGCCCTTCACCCACAAATTGCCCTTCATGAAAATTGACGGCCAGCCCTATCGCTCGATTTGGCTCCACCCCGAGGACGAACGCTGCGTGCGGATCATCGACCAACGCTTGCTCCCCCATCAGTTACAAATCGAAGACCTGCGCAGCGTCGCCGCGGCCGCCCGGGCCATCCGCGAGATGCACGTCCGGGGCGCCCCCCTCATCGGCGCCACCGCCGCCTATGGCATGTACTTTGCCTGTCTCGAAGGCCAGGACCTCGACCAAGCGGCGGAGCAACTCCGCGCCACCCGACCCACGGCCGTCGATCTGGCCTGGGCGGTAGAGCGACAGCTCCGAATCCTCCGCCCCCTCACCACCAGTACCGAACGCAGCGCCCGCGCCCTGGCCGAAGCCCAGCTCATCTGCCAGGAGAGCATCGACTACTGCGCCGCCATCGGCCGTCACGGCCTGCCCCTGATTGAAGCCCTCCACCAGCGAAAAGCCGGCGAAACCGTCCACGTCCTCACCCACTGCAACGCGGGCTGGCTGGCCTGCGTCGACCACGGAACGGCCACCGCTCCCCTCTACGCCGCCCACGATGCGGGGATTCCCATCCACGTCTGGGTCGACGAAACCCGCCCCCGCAACCAAGGGGCCCGACTAACGGCCTGGGAACTGCTCCAGCACGGCGTACCGCACACCATCATCGCCGACAATGTGGGCGGTCACCTGATGCAGCACGGCCAAGTCGACCTGGTCATCGTCGGGAGTGACCGGACCACCCGGACCGGCGACGTGGCCAATAAGATTGGCACCTACCTCAAGGCCCTGGCCGCTTACGACAATGGGGTCCCCTTTTACGTCGCCCTCCCCTCCTCCTCCATCGACTGGAAAATCCGGGACGGGCTGGCGGACATTCCGATTGAGCAGCGGGGGGCCGAAGAAGTCAAATACCTCCAGGGCCTCGACGGCGAGCGCCTCACCAAGGTCTTGCTCACCCCCGAAGCCAGCCCGGCGGCCAACTACGGCTTTGACGTGACCCCCAGCCGTTTGGTGACGGGGCTGATTACCGAACGGGGCTTTTGCGCCGCGGCGGAAGAAGCCCTGCTTTCCCTCTTTCCCGAACACCGCTAATCCACGGGCCATGCTGGACGAAGGCTACATCAAATTCAAGGCCCACTGGCGCGAACGCCCGCCCCTCCCCGAGGCGGAAATCGCGGAACTCAACCACTGGCGCGACCAAATGTACCGCGCCCAACTGATCGGTGCCTATCCCGACGGCATTGGCTTTGGCAACATCAGCCGACGCTACGCGGGCCGGCAGTTTATCATCAGCGGCTCCAAGACCGGTAACTTTGCCCAACTCGACGCCCGACATTATGCCTTGGTCAGCGATTACAACGTGGAACGCAACGAGGTCTTTTGCGAGGGGCCCCTGCTGGCTTCCTCCGAGTCGATGAGTCACGCCGTGGTGTACGCGACCTGCCCGGAAGTACGGGCGGTCATCCACGTCCACCACCTGGCGCTGTGGGAAAAGCATTTGCACCGCTTGCCTACGACGTGGGCGGCGGCGGCCTACGGTACGCCGGAGATGGCGCGGGAGATCATCCGCCTACTGCACGAGTCGACTGTCCGGCGGGAGGAGCAGGTATTGGTGATGGCGGGGCACCGCGAGGGGCTGATTGCTTTTGGCGAGGATTTGGCGGGGGCGGGGGAGCGCCTGCTGGCGCTGTGTTAAGCACCCTACTTCCCAAAAGCACGTAGCCGGTAAGCCGCCCCCAGAAGAATCACGCGCCCCAGGCGGTTTTGCTCTACCTCACTGGCTTGTAATCCAGCGGCATTGCGCGAGGGGGCCAGGTCCTCATCCAATAAATTGGTGAGGCGGATAAAGACGTTTAAACGCTCGGCCAAAAAGCTCCGGTTGATTTCCAGATCGAGGAGGAACAGGTCCGTGCGTTCGTCGAAGAGCGCCGCGCCGTAGTGCTGCCATTCGATTCGACTGCTAAAGGACCACTTGGGCAGCAGGTCGATGCGGGTGTCGAGGAAAAAGTCGTGTTGCCAGTAAGTTTGATCAAAGGCTGGATTATCGCTAAAGGACGAGCGATTAAACCGCAGCCGGTAGCCCCCGATCCAGTCCAGTTTTTGCTTGAATTTATTTTCCAATTGCAAGGTCTGGTCGATGGTCCAGCCCCGGTTGCGGTCGATGCTTTCGTTGACTTGTAGCTCGCGTTCGCTAAACTGTCCGTTGCCGCTCAGGCCCAATTTGAGGTCCAGCCCCGAGAAGGGAAAGCGCCAATCGTAGTAGGCGCTGGCCGTCCAGGCTGCACCGCCGTTGCGGGGGCGGATCAGGGTATTCAACTGCTCGTCGACCCGGGTGACTTCGATGATGTTCCGATCGACCCGTTGGAGGCGGAGCCCGGCAAAGAGGGAGCGAAAGTAAAAGCGGTTAAAGTTTTGGTACTGTACGCGCCACTCGTGCAGGTATTCCGGGGCCAGTTCGGGATTGCCCTGATAAAGGTTACTGGGGTCGCGATTGTCGATCGTGGGTTGTAGTTGTCGCAGGCTCGGAATCCGGAGTCGGGTATCGTAATTGAGGCTTAAATTACCGGTGGTGGAAAGGTCCCAGCGCAGGTTCGCCCGGGGTAAGACGCTAAAAAAACGTCTTCGCCAGTCGGTCCCTTGGTCCCAGGCGCGGTTGTCCAGCCGTACCGACTGTAGCTCCAACCCCAGGCGATAATCCAGTTTGTTTTTCGCCCCCTGGAATTGCAAGCCGGCCCCCGTTTCTCCAGTCCGGCGCCGAAAGCGATTGGAGAGTGTCGTGATTTCCTCCTCGCGCTCCGGCTGGCTTTGGTCAAAAAACAATTGCTCGCTGGTATTGCCCTGCCCCCGGTGGCTCAGGGTGAGGGTCAGGTACTTGGTCTTACCCAGGGGTTCCACGTAATTGACTTCCCCGCCCAACTGCCCGGGCTGGGTAGCGGCTGGCTGGCGCTGGCGGAAGCTTAGGGGCGGCAGCGATCCCGCTTGGATTTGGTTGTCCACTTGCTGCTCGCTCTTTTGCAGCTGTCCCTGTCCGTCTACCCGAAGCAGGAAAAAGCGGCCCCGTCGGGACAGTCGTTTGCGGTAGGTCAAACCCAGCTCACTACGCTTCAAATTCCCCCAGCCCGTATTTTGCTGGGTCGTGACGGTGCGGCTTTCCGGGCCCACGAAGGCCTCACTCCGAGCCCGTAGTCCGTTTTGGTCCGCCGAAAAGAAGGTCTTGACTTGGAGCCGCAAATCCTGGGTGGAGTCGATGATCCCACGGAGCTGTAGGGACAGGCGGTGGTTGCGCAAGCGCCGGTTTTCCTGCCGTTCCGCAACGGTACGAAAGCTTCCCCCTTCGAGGAGGCGCCGGCTTTGGGCGGTGGTGCTGGTCTGGTTGTCGCTGTAGTCGAAAAAATAATTCGACCGCCATTGCCAGCGGGGGTTGAAATCGTAATTCAGGTTGAGCCCCCCCGAAGCCAGGGTACTGATGCCCGCATTGTCGAGTAAATTGCTGGGCAGGGCACTGGGGTCGAGTTCGCCATTACGCAAGGCATCGACGCCACCCAGAAAGTCCAGGTAGTCGTTGAGCGAGAAGGCGGGCTCGTTGAGGCTGTTGGCATTGCCGAGGGCCGACAATTGAAGCTTTTCGTTAAAGCGATTGAGGTTGAGGGCCGCCTCCCCCCTCCCCGGCCAGCCGTAAGCCCCCGAGACCCGACCAAAGAGGCCCTTGTTTTTCCCCGTCTTGATGGCCAGGTTGAGGGTTTTTTCTCCGCGCCCATCATCGATCCCGGTAAATTCGGAAAAGTCGGAAGCCCGGTCGAAGAGTTGGACCTTGTCGACGATGTCGGCGGGGAGGTTGCGCGAGGCGATTTTGGGATCGTCGTCAAAAAAGGGCTTGCCATCGACCAGGATGTTTTGAACCTCTTCCCCTTCGGCACGGATCGTCCCATCCCGATCGACTTCGATGCCGGGGAGGCGACGCAGCAGGTCTTCCACCACAGCATTGGGGCCGGTGGGAAAGGCGGCGGCATTGTATTCGACGGTATCGCCGCGGAGGACGATGGGGATAAAGGTATCGGTAACGGTGGCCCCCGCCAGGGCGTAGGCAGCGGGGTTGAGAACGATGGAACCCAGGTCCAGTTCCCGGGCGGGCTCCGGCAGGCGGAGGCGGCGTTCGAAGGTGCCGTAACCGACGAAGGTGATACGCAGGGTGTAGTCGGTAGCGGGGCGGGCTTGGACCCGAAAAGCGCCCTCGGCATCGGCGATGGCAAAGCTTTGCAGCAGCGAGTCGCGGGATTGGAGGAGGAGGACGGTGGCGCCCACCAGGGGGCGTTCCAGCGAGTCGAGGACCTGCCCTTGGATATTGTATTCGGCCGTTTGGGCGGAGGTGGTGGGGGCACTGAAGCCCCCGATCCACCAGCCCAGCAAAAAGAGGATGCGGTACATGAGCGGTAGCGTTGAGGAGGAGGTTTAATTGCCGGGGGAGCGGCGAATGATGACGTTGCCACCGTTCGTCCGGCGGCCTCCGAACATTTTTTCCATTTCGGCGATGCGTTGGGCCTGGAGGTCGGCCAATTCTTCGGGGCTGACGCGCTTGCCCCGTGCGGGACGGCGGAGGGTGGCGGGGGGGCTGGTGAGGTCGACGGCGGTGGCGGTGATGGTGGTGCTGGAGCGTTCGCCCGGGCTGCTCAGGGCGAGGATGGCGCCGGGTAGCCCCACCCATTCTTCTGGCCCGACCGGCTGGGCGATTTGGGGGCTAAACCAGGCGGTGAGCGTACCGCTGGGCGTAGGGCATTCGGCTTTGATACAGGTGTAGCCCAGGATTTGCTTTTGCTCTCCGGTGATTTTCCAATCCCCGGCCTGGTGCGGACTTTCCACCAAAAATGGTTTGCCCATCAGGTCGACGGTTTTGACGACCAAGTCGTCCGCAAAGCTGTAGTACAGCACCTCCACCGCGCCCCCACCGCGCCGCATGGTGACGACCTTGACCCCGTTCTCCGCTCCGGCGTAGGGACTACTGGCCGTTTCCCCCTCCGCTGGCTTTGCGCGGTACAGGCTCTCGCGGTCGTTAAAGGTCAGTTCGTGGGTCGACCTCTTTTCCTTGGGCACCAGGTTTTGGTACTGCTGCATTTCGGGGGGCAATTCAACATCGAGGGTGGTCACTTTTTCGTAGCTGATGTAGCCTGCCGATTGGGCGGGAAGGGTGAGGCTAGTGCCGAGTAGGGCGATGCAAATCCAGATTTTCATTTTCTAATTTTTTAATTGGTGAATGAATACGGGACAAAGTTAGGGGCAGCGGCGGGGGGCAAAGGTTAATCAAAGCTTGAATAGCGTTAAATAAGGTTAATGGAATACAGCGGAAGGAGCGGAAGGGGGTATCTTTGTGGGG
>CALCCH010000474.1 GCA_937899855.1 uncultured Saprospirales bacterium
TCAACGTCACCGATAAGGAGGTCATCCACCTGGCCCTCGGCGCCGTGGCCACCGGCCGCTTTGATGCCTACCCCCAAATGGACTTTCGGGGTACCGTGCGGGAAATCGCCAACATTGCCGATCCCTACACGGGAACCTACGCGGTAGAGGTAGAGATCGATGCGGCGGGTAAAAAACTCCTGTCTGGCTTTGTGGGACAGGTGTACATTGCCGCGGAGCAGGAGCAATCGCTGGTGAGCATTCCGGTGGATGCCCTGGTGAGCGCGGAAAAGAATCGGGGGGTCGTGTTTGTGGTGGAAGGAGAAAAAGCCATCAAGAAGACGGTGGACATTTACCAGATTGAAGGAGAAAACCTCCTGCTCCGGGATGGTTTGGCTGCGGGTAAGGTGGTGGTGGTAAAGGGAGCCGGCTACTTGGAAGACGAAAGTCTGGTGAGTGTGAAGTAGGGGGCGGTAGCAAAGACTACGAGTAGACACTTTGGGCACTTTATCCCGATTGGTATCGGGACCGTAAATTTTAAACATCAAGGTCTTCAATCCGAGCGCCAAGTCCCCGGTAGTTACAGACTTGGCCTAGTAAAAAATCAAAAAAAGTCATGAATATCCCAAAATTTGCCATCGATAACTATCAATTTACCATCACGGCCTTCGTGTTCCTGTTGGTACTCGGCATCAGTTCTTACTTCGGGATGCCACGGTCGGAGGATCCCGTCATGGACCTACCCGCCGTTACCGTCATTGCCATCTATCCGGGAGCTACGCCCAAGGACGTCGAGAGTCAGGTAGCCGACCCCATCGAAGAGGCCGTCAACGAGTTGGATGATGTGGTGGAAATCGTCACTGACATTAGCGATGGCGTGGCCGTTATTCAAATCGAATTTACCTTCGGAGTGGATCCAAAAGATAAGTTCGACGAGGTGCAGGCCAAGGTAACGGGCTTGAGCAAGGAGCTCCCCGATGACCTCTACAGCCTAGAGGTACGGGAGCAGTCGACCACGACGGTCGCCATTTTCCAATTGGCTCTGGTGTCATCCAGTGCTTCGTACGCCCAGTTAGAGGAAGAAGCGGATCGCTTGAAGAAGATCGTCGAAAAGGTAGATGGGGTTCGAAAAATGAAAATTGAAGCCTACCCCGACCAGGAGGTGCGCATCGCGCTACAGCCCATCAAGATGAAGCAGTTGAACGTATCCCTCGACGATATCGAACGTGCCTTCCAGAGCAACAATGCCAATATCCCCGGTGGGGCCATCAAGATTTCCCAGAAACTGTTTAACATCAAAACTTCGGGCTCCTATTCGGATGTAGAGGAGATTAAAAATACCGTCGTTGGCTCTTACCAAGGCAAGATCATCTACCTCAAGAGCATCGCCGATGTGTTTATGGATTATCAGGACGAACGCTGGGTCAGCCGCTTCAACGGCGAGCGCAGTTTGGTGCTCACCATCCAGCAAAAGGAGGGTTACAATATCTTTGACGTCGCCAACCCCATCCAGGAAAAAATTGCGGCCACTCCGCTGGCTGATGATGTCCGCGTGGAGTACGTCTACGACCAATCGGCGGGAGTGGAGGATCGGGTGAGTGGTTTTACCAACAACCTCCTCCAAGGTATTTTACTCGTGGGGGTCATCATCCTTTTCGTACTTGGCTTCCGCTCGGCGAGCGTGGTCATGATTGCCATCCCCACCTCCATCCTGATCGGCTTGTGGGTGGTCAATTATTTTGAACTGGGACTACAGCAGATGTCCATCGCTGGACTGGTGGTTGCTCTCGGGCTATTGGTCGACAATTCCATCGCCGTAATTGAAAATACGGAACGCTTTATGGCCGAGGGTTTGAGTGCGCGGGCGGCGGCCATCAAGGGCACGTCCCAACTGGTAACGCCCCTCCTCAGCGCCACCCTCACCACGGTCCTGGCCTTCGTCCCCATCATCATGATGCCCGAAACGACCGGAGAATTTATCAAAGCCCTCCCCGTCACCGTCATCGCCGTACTCGCCGCCTCCTTCCTCGGGGCCATCAGCCTCACCCCCTTCCTGGCCAGTCGCTTCCTACGCGGCAAAAAAATCAGCACCGAGGGCCCCGCCCAATCCATCGGATTGCGGACCCTCCAACGCTTCGTGACGGGCCCCTACCGCCGGGCCCTCCAATGGTCTTTGAACCACAAGGCCCTCACCATCGGAATTGCCCTGACCAGCTTCGTAGGCTCGCTCCTACTCTTCCCTTACGTGGGCGTCAGCTTCTTCCCCAAGGCCGAAAAACCCATCTACCGCATCACCATTAGCCTCCCCAATGGCAGCAATCTGGACGCTACCGACGAAGTGGTCAGCTACGTAGAGGAAGTACTGAACAGCAAGGAGGATGTGGCCTACTACGCCTCCAATATCGGTCACGGCAACCCGCGGATTTACTACAACACCTTCCCCCGCAATTTCGCCAGCAATTATGGCGAAATCCTGGTCCAACTCAAAGCGTACGAGGTGGCCGATTTCTACGCCCTACTCGACGACCTGCGCAGCGAGTTTGGCCAGTACGCCAACGCCCGCATCGACGTCCGCGAATTTGTCCAGGGCCCTCCCACGGAAGCACCCATCGCCATCAAGATCTACGGCAACGACCTGGACAAACTCCAGGACTACGCCCAGCAAGTAGAACGGGTAGCCAGCCAACACCCGGGGGCGATCAACATCGACAATAGCCTGCGTACCAGCAGTACCGATATTTACTTCAACATCAACCGCGACAAAGCCATGCTCTTCGGAGTACCCATTTTCCAGATCGACAAAACCATTCGCAGCTTCGTCAACGGGACCACCATCGGTACCCTCCGCAACGACGACGCTGACGAATACCCCGTCGTCATGCGCTACGATTTTGACGAGCGTTTCCAGCTCGATGATTTTGATAAAATCCAGGTCCGCTCCCTGAGCAACCATGACATCCCCCTCGGCCAGCTGGCCAGTATGGAATTTACCCAGGCCCCCACCCAGATCGGCCACCTCAATACCGATCGGGTCGCTAGCGTACTCGGCGATGTGGCTCAGGGCTACATCCTCGACGATGTCGTAGCTGACCTGAGCACCCAGTTGGAAGCCCTCGACTGGGCGGAAGGCTACTCCTTCGAATTCAAGGGCGAACTTGAGGAGCGCGAGAAGTCCTTCGGCGGCCTGGGTATCGCCTCCTTGATGGCCCTCATTCTCATCATGGGCGTACTCATCATCCAGTTCCGCTCCTTCAGCCAGCCCCTCATTATCTTTTCCGCCCTGCCCTTGGCCATCATCGGTTCCATCCTGGCCCTTTTCATCGTGGGCATTTCTTTCTCCTTCACGGCCTTTATTGGCCTAGTGAGTCTGATTGGAATCGCCATCAACAACTCGATCGTTTTGGTGGATTTTGCCAATCGCATGCGGGAAGAGGGCAAGTCGATCGACGAAGCGGCCCAACTGGCGGGAGAGGTGCGTTTTGTTCCCATCGTACTCACCACCCTCACTACCATCCTGGGGCTACTGCCACTGACGCTGGCGGGAGGATCGATGTGGGCGCCCATGGGATGGACCATCATCGGCGGCCTACTGACCTCGACGACTTTTGTCCTGCTCCTCGTACCGATTTTGTACCAGCTCTTTAGCCCCGCCGTACTTCCCGCGGAACAGTAAGCTCGGAGCGGGCTGAAAAGACCAAGTAATTAATAGTCAAAGCTCAATATTTTAGGTAGGGGCGATCCGTTGGTGATCGCCCCTTTTTGATTCTGCCCCTTTCGGGCAGCTCGCCTCGGTCCGTGAATGGTTTGGTTTAGTTTCGGGGCCGCCCCCGCAAAGGGGCTGGCTGTTTAAGCTTTCGTTTTCGTGTTAAGCCAATCGCGTTTAAGCCGATAGGTTGCATAAAATAAAGAGGATGTAATAGCCCATGGCCAGTACGGGCGTCAGGAGAGCGATGAGCCAATTGCGCGTACGCTTACCACGGAAAAGGGCGAGGATCAAACTGGCGAATCCACCTACCAGACACAGCGCACCCAACCAGGGGAAGACGCCGTGGGAAATAAGAATTCCCGCGCCTACCATCCCCAGAATGGCGGCCATAAACAATTGGTTGCGAGAGAGGAGGCGGTCTTTTTGGGCGGTCTTTCGCAAACGCTTGGGCAGCAAGCGTACGCCGGTGAAGGAACGGTCGGACGGTTCCTCCGTAGCGGACGGTTGGGAAAGGGGGGCGGTGGGTGCGGAAGCGACCATCGCGGCGCTTAGCACGCGGGGCAGTAGGACGCCCAGCAGCAGTAGCAACAAGGGAATACAGGTAAGTATCCATGCGTTTCGTTTCATGACTAAAATTTTGTGGTTTGGAAGAATCATCCGGTGGTACGGCCCGCGGGCGGATACGACCGAGATCTGGTACAAAACTAGGGGCCGATTGGCATAGAAAATCAGTGTATTCCGCCAAAAACACATTATTTTTTATGGCATATCAAGAAATCTGGAAGGTGATTTCACCCAACCGGGCCGAGGTTTTGCTGCGCAAGGGAACTTTGTCACGGACCCCGAAGTTATAGCCACTGTCCTTCCGATTTTATCTTTGTTTTCGAGAAAGTGCCCCGGCCTTTTCCCACGAGCTGTCCGACGACGGCCAGCTTGAGCTGTTGTCATTTTTCACCATTAAAAAAATACCAACCATGCTTGTCAATCATCATTTACCAAGACCGTCCGTCCGTCCCTGGACTTGGAAAGGTCGCGCTACGTTTTCCATACCCTTTTTTGTTCAACGTCAAAGTTTGTATCCCTATGGCCAATCGCCACCGCCGTCAGGAACGTGCCGCCACCCGCGAAGCGGAGCAGCTCCAGTTCCAACAATTGTTCAAACAGCGTAAACGTCCCCACCTTTATCATCTCCGCAATCGGCAGTACTTGCGCAGCATTCGCTATTACGACCACAAAATCCCCCGCGAATGGCGCCACCCCGATCTGCTCCAGCTCTGTCAATTGCTGCGCCGCTTTATTCGCACGGCCGGCGTCGATCAGTACTGGCCCCTTTACCCCTCCCCCTACGAGCTGGCCGATGAGCTGCTGGCCCAACCCAAGCTTCGCTCCCTGCTGCTGCAAAAGCAAGACGTATTCCTCTTCTGGCTGTGTCGGGGAAAGATCGTTCGCAGCGTTCGGTCCTGGCGCCCCCCACGGACCCAGAATCCCCACCTCGTCATCAAGAGTTTTATCCGGCACACCTACGTCCGCTACCCGCACCAAATCCCCGCCATCCTCTTTCGCTTTCACCAACGCTTTATCGACTACCCCAACTGGCGCAAGGATGCGCACTACAATTTTCACTTCGAAATGTTGCTCCACCTATCCCAAGGCAAGGGGGTACACACCTATCCCAAAGCGTCCAGCTTTCCCGTTCCGAGCAAGGCCAATACCTTCCTGCTTCGCGCCCCCCGCCGGCTGTATTCCTTCCAGGATGTTCTCCGGTGGGCCTGTCTGCGAAGCCACGGTCTTTGCCCACGGATCATCCAACAGTTGTGGCCCTTTTTGATGAGGCATCCCGATTTTTACCTCCGCTGGGGGACCGAAGTGCTGCGCTTTATTAGACAGCACCACTTCGCCAACGACCGCGACTTGATTCGGACCATTTTCCTGGGAAGCGAACTCCTGGCCACCCTCGAAGATGCCTTTCCCGAGGAGCTGCCCGAGTATTACCAAAGCGTCATCCGTTTCTTCTTGCGCTACCAAGCGGAGATCGAGTGTACCGAGTGGGTGCCCTGGATGCGCTACCTCATCCACCAACGCGAAGAAGCCAAACGCCCCCTGCGGATGAAGGGGCGGACGCCCCGGGCCTTTCGGCGCTTGGTAACCCACTATCTGGAAGGACAGCAAGCCATTGCGCAGAGCGGGGAGCTGCCCCGGAGCACGATCGGTCCCTTTCAAAAAGAGGTCAAAGCCGTCACTTACGAAATCGTTCAGCTCAAATCGGATTTTGAACTCTACCTGGAAGGCTATTACATGAGCAACTGCGTACAACAATACGCCGCGGATTGTCGCGAAGGCCAGAGCAGCATCTGGTCCCTACGGCGGCTCAGCGAGACGGGAGCTTGGGTATCGGAAGTCACCATCGAGGTCGAACGAGACCAAGCCATCGTCCAGGCCCTGATGCGTTTCAACCGCAGGCTTTGTCCGAAGAGCGCCCAGTTGGTAAGGGACTGGGCAGCGCAGGAAAGCTTGGACTGTCGTTGGTAAAATTGATCCACCCGCACTCTGTAAGAAGGCGGGCGGATGGAAAGGTTCGGGTGCTGGGCAAACACAGCGGGATCGGGATCAGGGCTCGATGACGATGCGGGGGGGAAGCACCCAGTGGCGAAACTCCTCGTCGTAATACTGATAGGCCACGGAGGCCGGCGCTTCGTAAGTACCGGGCACCTCCACTTTGAGATCGAGGGCGATGTGCTTTTCCGCCGCGGCGTCCAACTGGCGGTAGTGCAGGACCAAATAATTGTCCCACAGTTCGTAGTAGTCGCAGTACCCCTTTTCTACCAGCGTCTTCAATTGCCAGGTCGGCAAACTCAAACCCGCCGGAATACCGATCAGAGCGATGGGGTTGGCCAATGGCTCCGAAGTTTTATTGCGCAGGTCAATGCTGAACCGAACGCTCTCCCCGACCCTGGCCCGTTTCCGCTGCAACTGCGTAGCCAGCTCCACCGAACACCGATCCTGGGATGGGGGCAGAGCGGTGCTGTAGCGAACCGACAGATCAAAGGGCAGGGCGTTTTCTTTACGGTCGTAAACGACCTCGATGCGTTGCGTCCCCTCTTTGAGGTAGGGGGCCAGGGTACGGATCTCCAAGGCCGTATTCGTCGACTGATCCAAGCTGCGACGGGCGACTTCTTTCCCATCCACCAAGATCGCCACCCGTCCTTCGACCACCTCGGTCCAGTACTGCTTGGCGTGCTGGGTGAGGGCCTTGAGCGCCAGAACCGTCGCCTGGGTCGAGCCAAAGCCGTAGTTCGTCTTGGCCGCCGCCAAGTGCCGCACCCCGCTTTCCAGGGCCTCCCGATGCTGCTTTTGCTCCAGGAGGGCCAGGACCACCAAAGCCGTCGTCTCGATGGTCAGGGATTGCCCCCGGGCCTGGGTCCAGGTTTGCTTGCTCCCACGCCAACTGCCATCCTCGGCCTGCTGCGCTACCAAACGCGCCAGCAATTCCCGCGCCCGCTGCTCCTGCCCCACTCGGAACAAGAGGTTGGTAGCCATCGCCTGCAGGTAAGCATCGTCGCTTTGGCGAGCTCCGGCGTAAACCGCTTCCGCCTCCGCCAGTACCCGATCCCCGTAGCCGGCTTCCGCCAGTGCCCAAGCGATAAAGGCATCAAAGGCCATGGAGCCACCACTCCAACGCCGATTGCGCGCGTTGAGGACTGCCCAGCCGCCCCGGGCCGCACGCTGCCCCAGTAGCCATTTTGCCGTCCGTTTGATGAGCTGTGGATCGACGGGATACACCGCTTTCATGTCCACAAACTGCATCAGCCCGTAAGCCGTCAAGCCTTCGTGAGCCGGCGGACTGCCGTACCAATCAAAGCCTCCCCCCGGTACTTCGTAGCTCAACAAACGCTCGTAGCCTTCCGCCAGTAAATCATAAATCCGACGTTCGAGACCGGGATCGACTTTATCGGTGGCCTGCAAGTAATCGAGGACCAGCAAATTGGGGTAGTTTTTACTGGAGGTCTGTTCGAAGCATCCCGTCGGCTGACGCAGCATCCGATCGAGTCCCGCCGAAATGTCCCCAACGGGATCGGGGTAGGCACGAAAGACGGCTTCTAGGGTACCCGTTTCCACTTCGGGCAGTTCGAGCACGAAGGCCGACTGTTGTTCCCGACCCGAGTATACTTCACTGATGGGGAAGCCCCGCCGTTTGACGGATACGGTCTGGGTAAAGGCATCGCCCCAGGCGCCGGCTTTGAATTGGACCTGCAGCTCGCCGGACTCGGCCAGGGGCAGCAGTTCGTATTCGAGATAGCGGATTTTGCTCGTCCCGGCGGGGAGGCGGTAGCTGCGCGGGGGATTTCCCACGGCACGCCAGTGGGGCGGGGCGGTGACTGCCAAACGGCCCGTGAGGGGCTCGGCGCTGTTGTTCCGCAATTGCAGGGGAATGCGTACGCGATCTCCGGTAAGCAACTGGGTCGGCACCACGAGGTCCAGCTCCAGGGGCAGTTGGGTAAAGTGGGTCTGGCTCGCCCGACCGACTTGCTGCCGCTCACTGCTGCCTTCGACAATGGTGCGGAAGGTGCTGATCTGATCCGAGTTGTAAAAACGCAGGGTCGTTCGGCCGCTGCCGTCAAT
>CALCCH010000475.1 GCA_937899855.1 uncultured Saprospirales bacterium
AGCCCCATTCAGGATCGGGCCAGCTTTCGGATGGCCACTTTTCGCAGCGACCCAAGCGACTACATTTGCCTACCCATCGAGTTGGAATGTAACATGAGTAAGGGCTACGCTCAATTCAGTGTGGCCTGGGAAAACCTCGATCCAGCTCGGATTCGCAGCATCCATTTTCCCCAACCCTTCCTGGGGGCCATCGATTCCAGCCTACTCGCCGAGTCCAAATTGGGTTTTCGAGTGCAGCATACCGAACCGGACAGCAGCTACCGCGGGAGTACCATCCAGCTTTGTTTTGACGGTACCGGCCTCAGCGGCAGTAGCATCCCCTTCCGCTTCGCTCCACAACCCCTCCCCCTCGAAATCAGCAACCAGGGGCGCCACACCCCATACAGCTACCACGATGGCGAAGTCCTGATCGACAGCCAGTCGACCCGCAACTTGATCGAAAGCAACCGAATACTGCCCACCTACTACAACTGTTCCGATCCCCTCGTCGAGCTCGAAAGCATCGTCAGCGGGTGTACCCCCCCCTACGTCCATCACTGGACGGGGCCCAATGGATTTAGTGCCTCCGGGGCCCAGCTGGGCCGCCGCCAACTGCCCCGGGGCGAATACCTACTGACCGTCACCGACGCCGGCGGAGAAACGCATCGGTCCCGAATCGTCCTGCGCGCGCCCCAGCCCCTTTTACAGGGCCTGGCCCTCGATCACGTCAGCTGTGCGGGGGGGCAAAACGGCGGCTTTGAGGTTTTTTACAATCGGGACATGACCGACTCCGTCGCTTTCCAATGGACGGGAGATGGACGCAGTGGCGACCAGCCCCGAACCCCTTACCTTGGGGCGGCGCCCTACACCTTTAGCATCTACGACCAGACGGGCTGTACCAGTGGTCCCCGCAGCCTGCGTCTCCACGAACCCAGCCCCCTTTCCGTGGATGAGCAGCGCTTGGGCTGTAGTGGCCCCGGGCGGGCCAATGGAACGGCCTTTTTCGAAGTGAGTGGTGGCACCTTTCCCTACACCTATCAGTGGAGCGATGGCCAGATCACGGACTCGCACTACCGGGGCGACCTGTCTGCCGGTACCTACCAACTCACCATCAGCGATCGTTTGAACTGTGCATTGGTTTTGCAAAATATCGATATCGTAACGGGAGAAGACTTTGCCATCCAGTCAGATACCCTGCTTTGTGCGGGCGACTCCGTCGACTTGATTTTGGCCCTTCCCCCCGGCGGGATCATCAGCTCGTTTAGCGCTTCGGATGGCAGCACCTGCGCCCCTTGTATCCCGCCGCTGCGGGTGGCGCCGGCGGCTACTACGGTTTACGAGCTGACTCTGGAGGCGGGCGGCTGTACTTATTTGGGTCAAGTGAGCATCGGGGTAGATCCAGCTTGCGTCTGGCCGGGAGATACGGATACCAATCAGGTGGTCAATCACTTTGACCTGCTCAACATCGGTCTGGCCCACGGCAGCAATGGCAGCGCCCGCCCCCAGGCCTCCCTCGACTGGCGGGCCCAAGCGGGCCCCGCCTGGAACCGCAGTACGCCCGACGGTTTGATCGACTACGAACACATCGATACCAATGGCGATGGTTGGATCGACGATCGGGACACCCTGGCGATTCACCTCAACTGGGGGTCGATGTACAATTTGGTGGGGAGTCCGGGGGGAGGATCGGATCCCGGGGAGCAGCAGGGCGCGGGGGCCAATCTGCCGTTTTACGTCCTCGCCGATACCTTGGTGGAAGGGGAGCAGTACGCCCTGCCCCTCATCCTGGGCGAGATGGACCTGCCCGCCGATAGTGTGTACGGCCTGGCCTTTACCCTGACTTACGATGTGGCCCTGGTGGTGCCGGGTAGTGCCCGGGTCGGTTTTGCGGGGGGCTGGCTGGGCACGGAGGCGGAACTGCTCTACCTACAGCGCAGCCGACCAACCGATGGTGCCGTCGACGTGGCCGTCACGCGCCGCGACCAGCAAAACCAGAGCGGCTTTGGGGCGATCGGGACCTTTTACATCACCATCGAAGACGATATCTTTCTTCGGGCCAGGGGCGGAGACCGTCAGCGGGTCCTCGAATTGGGCATCGAAAATGTTCGGTTGATCTCGGCGCAGCGGGAGGAAATTCCCACCAGCCCCGGCACCACCCGCATTCTCCTAAATCAGCAAACCTCCACCGGTATTCCTACCGTGGATTGGCCCAGCAGCATCGAAGTATTCCCCAATCCCGTCAACTCGGTCCTCCGGCTGCGCTCGACGGGGGAACCCTTGGAACGGGTACGGCTTTACTCCGCCGGTGGCAAGCTGGTATTCGAAGCACTGCTACAAGCCCAAACATTTGACCAATCCTGTACCGACCTGCCCGAGGGCCTCTACTGGCTAGAAGTCCAAACGGATACTGACACCTATACGCAAAAGCTCAGCATTATTCACTAAACAACTTACATCCTCATGTACACCATTTCCAACTGTCTGCGAAATACGCTTTTTATTTGTTGCGTCGCACTAACGATGGGGACGAACACCCTGTCGGCCCAGCAAACCCGATTCGTCAGTGGCAAGGTGGTAGATCCCTACGGCCTACCGGTGGCGGGTATTCGGGTCGCCTTGTGGAGCACGCAGGATACCCTGGTCACCTTCACCGACCCCGACGGGCACTACCTCTTTGAGGACCTGGCCCGCTTCCGAGATTACTACCTGCACCTGTCCGTCCCCAACCCCGTCCCCAATGGCCTCGACGGGCGGGACGTCTTGTTGCTGACCGATTACCTGAGCAATCGCCTCAACTGGCCCCTGAGCCTACGCTTCGCAGCGGACCTCGATTGGACCACAAGCGTCACGACCTTCGATTTGTTCGGATTGATCAATCAGGTATTTGCTGGCCTGCCCAGCAGCTTTGACGATTGGCGCTTCGTCAATTTGTACCGCCAGCCTATTCCGGGTTACCATTCCAGTGACCCTTTATTGCGGGACAGCGTTTTTCCCATCCACCGACTACAACACCACATCGAAAACCTGGACTTTGAGGTCATCCGAATCGGTGATCTCGACCAGAGTGCGGATCCGCGCTAAGGCGGCGCTCCCCCTAATTTTGTTATCTTGCGGCCAACTTCACCAAACCCTCCCCGTCATGAATGCCATCATCACCGGAGCCACCAAAGGAATTGGCCGCGCCATCACCGAAATATTTGCCCGCGAGGGCTTTAACCTCGCCCTCTGCTCGCGTTCGCAGAGCGATCTGGATGCCTACCGGGCGGACCTCCAGCAGCGCTTTCCCAACATCGAAGTGCTGGTACGGGCCACCGACATGCGCCAAAAGTCGGAAGTCCTGGCCTTCGCCGAGCACCTGCGTGCCCACTGGTCGGCGGTGGAAGTCTTGGTCAACAATGCGGGCGTCTTTCTCCCCGGTCTCATCAGCGAAGAAGACGATGACCTGCTGGAGCAACAGATCGAAACCAACCTCTACAGTGCCTACTACCTGACGCGGGCCCTCCTGCCCCTGATGCTCCCCCAGCAGCGGGGCTACATCTTCATCATGTGCTCCATCGCCAGTAAGATCGCCTACCCCAACGGCGGTTCGTACAGCATCTCCAAGTTTGCCTTGCTCGGCTTTTCAAAAGTGTTGCGGGAGGAACTAAAAGACAAGGGCATTCGGGTCAGTGCGATTCTGCCGGGAGCGACCTGGTCCAATTCCTGGGCGGGAGTGGACCTCCCGGAAGAACGCCTCATGCAGGCCACCGACATCGCGATTGCGGTGTGGTCGGCTTATCAGATGAGCCCCTCGGCCGTGGTGGAAGAAATCGTCCTACGACCTCAATTGGGCGACCTGTAGGCCAGTACTGTCCAGTAGTATCTAGGAAAGGGGGCGGTGGAAATCAGCGCTTTTCGATGGCGTAGACGAAGTAGTTCGTATCCCCTTGCCAGGGCATGGCCTGATTGATTTCTTTATAGCGCAGTTGTACCTTTTGGCCTTCCAGTTCTTCCATTTGGCGGACCAGGGCATCGTCGCGGAGGGAAAAATTCCAAATCGTACCGGCCAGGCCGCCCGTTTCGGTTTCCTGGAAGCCGCCCAGGTTGAGTTGGCCTTCGTAGGTCTTGAACACGTAGCCCTTGCGGGAGAGCTTCATCAGGTAACCGGTCCGACTGCCTTCGCTGTAGGTCCAGTTGGACCAGCCCAGGTAAAGACCACCGGCCACCACCAGGCCGATACCGGCAAAAATCAGGACCCGGAAGAAAAAGCTTTTGGTGCGTCGGACGCCCTGATCGATGCTTTTGCCGATGGCCTCCTTGGCCTCCTGAATGTCTTCGCTAAGGGCGTCTTTTTTGTCTTCAAAATTGTCTTTGAGCGAGCTCATGAGTAGGGGGTATTAGGTGTGGGTAAGGTAAATCATCCGTCGGCTTTGGCGTTGGCCTCGCGCAGGTAGTCTTCGATTTTCTGATCATCGAAGTAGATCGTCTCCATGAGGGCGCGTCCGTTGAGTACTTTGACTTCCAAGCTCACCCCCACCGAATCGATGCCCTCCCGATTGCGACGCAGCAAGTCCTGGTAAGTAGACTCGGCCAGGGGCGCCAGCTTTTCGTTGAGGTAGTACTTTTGAATGCTGTTGGGCAGGTCCACCCGCACTTTTTGCCGCTCCCCGTCGTAGTGAAGTACCTGTACCTGCATGTAATCGCGATCTTCCGGTTCGTAGTGGCTGATGCCTTCGAAAAAGGCGTAGCCCGAGGAGTCGCGCGCCAGGATGGCGTAGGCTTTTTGGTAATCGGTAAAGGGAGGTTCTGCCGGCGGTTGGTCGAACCAGGGGGTGGGAATACTCACCCAGATGAACCGGCCCCGGAAGGCATCGTAGGGATCGACGGGGCGGGGTTTAAACAGGTAGGTCGCTCCTTTTTTCAGGACCTTCTCCTGCTGGGTGATCGTCGAGATGGGGACCCACAAATAGGCGATCATGACGACGACGAAAGCGACCAATTTGATGGGTTGCACCATGGTAAAAGCGGATTAGATAAATGATAAAAAGCTACAGTCGTTCACAACTGACGCTGGCCGACCAGCCCATTTTCACAAAGTCATCGACCAAGTCCTGGAGCTTCTCTTGCTCGGCATCCAGGACCTCAGAATCGGTATCGCAAATCTCGGGGCGCATCTCTTTGATGCCACTGACTACGGTTGTACACTGCAGGCAGCGTTCCTTCTTACAGGCGGGTAGTGCAGTGAGCGTAATCATCCAAAAGAAGCCGCCGAGGAAGTAATTTTTCATGGTGGTAATTTAGCAGTTTAACGCACCACAGACGCTGATCGTTTGCCCCGACACGTATTTCGAGAGGTCCGAAGCGAGGAATAGACAGGTATCCGCCACATCATCAGCCGACCCCCAACGATACATGGAAATACTGGCCTAAAACGCTTCGCGGACCTTATCCTCAAACTCACCGGTCATCTCCGTGGCGATAAAGCCCGGGGCCACGGCATTGCAACGGATATTGCGCGAGCCCACCTCCTTGGCAATGGACTTGGTAAAGCCAAAGATACCGGCCTTGGAGGCGGCGTAGTTGGCCTGTCCGGCATTGCCAAATTCTCCCACCACCGAACTCATGTTGATGATGGAACCCGACCGCTTTTTGAGCATGGGGCGCAGCAGGTGTTTGGTGAGGTTAAATACCGATTTGAGGTTGGTCTCGATCACCTGGTCCCACTGCTCTTCGCTCATGCGGAGCATCAGGGTATCGCGGGTGATGCCCGCATTGTTGACCAGCACGTCGACCTGACCAAAGTCGGCCAGTACGCTTTTGACCAAGGCCTCGGCCGCCTGGTAAGAGGCCGCATCGGACTGGTAGGCCTTGATTTCGGTTCCCGTTTCGCTCAGCTCCGCAACGATGGCGTCGGCCTTAGCGGAGGAGGAATGATAGGTAAAGGCCACTCGGGCACCCGCTTCGGCAAATTTGCGGACAATGGCCGCCCCAATTCCCCGCGAACCGCCCGTCACCAGGGCTACTTTATCTTGCAGTAATTTCATAGTAGGATTTTAGACTGATCATGTAACCGGACAAAAATAGGAATTTTAGTATTTCCCCCATTTAATCGTCCCTACTTTTTTCCCATCCCAACAGCGCAAGTAATACACGCCCCCCGGCAAAGCACTGCCGTCCAGCCCCACTTCCGACTGCCCCGCCGCTACCCTACCCCACCGCCACAAGCGCTGATCCATCCCCCACAAATCCCAACGCCAGCCCCCCGGCACCCCCGGCCACCGCAGCCACAGCTGCCCCGTACTGGGGTTGGGAAACACCTCGGGACCACCCGCCGCCGGCTCCTGGGTAGCGGTGAGCAGCACCTCAATTTCCGTCTCCACCGTACAGCCCACGGCATCCACCACCCGCACAACAAACATCACCGCCACCGCCCGGACGATACTAACGGACGTCGACCCATACTCCCACTCACAAC
>CALCCH010000476.1 GCA_937899855.1 uncultured Saprospirales bacterium
GCCTTATCCATGTAGGCCCCCCGGACCAATTAGGCCCCCAGCAGATAGTCTTTTTTTACGGCCTTTTGGTGGGATTTTTTCAAAAAGGCAAGTCGATCGTGGCGGTACATCTGGAAGGTATTGTATACGAACACCTTCTTTTTGTTGTAGCGCTCCATCATCAGGTCCACCAGCTTATCCATCGTATCTTGGACCCAGCTTTCCTCCGCATCGAAGAAAACGGCGACGCCTTTTTCGCTGGCGGTGTAGCAGATGGCATCGAGTCGTTTGAGGACATTTTGGTATTCGATTTCGGCATCACCGGCCAATTTTACCCCATTTTGGAGGTCCTCCAACAATTCGAAGCGCCCCAGTCCGGTGATCTTGCAAGTGACAACGGGGACCGATTCGTTGGTCGCCCCGAATTCGATGGCGCGAATTACCTCGTTCATCGTTTGGTTAAAATCTTGCTCGCTGCTTTTGGCTTCGGCCCCGTAATCGAGTACGGTTTGGATATTGGAGTCAAAGAGTTTGTTGATGGTGGGCTGACATTCCAGGAGGGTCGTTCCCCCCACGAATTGTTCGAAAATGGTCTTTTTGACGATGGTGGAGACAAAGGGCAAACGCAAACGGACGGCAACCAGCCCCAGTTGGGAGCCGTAGTCTACCAACCATTTCTTGTTCATCAGGCGAAAGAGCCAGGACATCTTTTTGAGTTCACCATTGGACTTACTGGCAAAAGCAATTTCGGTATTGGTGAAGTCCACCACGTTTTTTTTCTTTTTGATCGTTGAAGAACTCATGGTACCTATGGATTGTGAAAGTACATCAATCGGGCTGCGGGCTGGTCCAAATATTCCAGGCCGCTTCCGCCTGGCCGACCAGCATTTCGTATCCATTTTGGATCGTACTCCCTTGGGCAGCCCCTTTTTTCAAAAATACGGTTTTTTCAGGATTATAAACCAAATCGTACAAGATGTTTTCGGGCCCCAGGGCCGCGTAGGGCAGCTCGGGGCAGGTATCGACCGCGGGGTAGGTCCCCAGGGGGGTGGTATTGATGAGAAGGGGGTACTGGCGCAGGTGTTCCGGTGTGAGCTGTGCGTAGGTCAAATCCCCCTTCCCCACCGTCCGTGAAATGCGGCAGTAGGCCAGATCCAGGCGGTCCAGTACGTAGGTCACCGCCTTGGCCGCCCCGCCTGTCCCCAGCACCAAGGCGGCGGTTACCGGGGCGGGATGTGTCCGCAAGATTCGCCGCAGGGAAGCCTCAAAACCAATGATATCCGTATTGTAGCCCACCCGCTGGTCGCCAAATAACAGGATGGTATTGACCGCCCCCACCGCCGCCGCCGCCGTGTCCACCTCGGTGAGCCAGGGCAGGACTTGTTCTTTGTAGGGGATGGTGACGTTGAGCCCCCGGAGTTGGGGGTAACGCTCCCACAGGCGGGGAAGTTCGTCGATGGAGGGAAAGGGGAAAAGCTCGTAATGCGAGCCCGCAATGGCTTCACGACGGAATTTTTCGGCGAAGTATTTTTTGCTAAAGGAGTGCCCCAAAGGATAGCCAATCAGTCCAAAAAGACGGGGATACTGCGACAAATCGGGAAAGGTCATGCCGGGATCAAGCTT
>CALCCH010000477.1 GCA_937899855.1 uncultured Saprospirales bacterium
GGGCCTCTTTGAATTGGGGGAGGGCGCTCTGGGGTACGGTGAGGGCGGGCAAGAGCCGCAAGACCTTGGGGTGTAGCGAGGAGCCGGGTAGGATGCGGTGTTCCTTTAGGAGTCGCTGTCGGAGCGGCGCCACCGGGGTGGCCAATTCGATGCCAATCATCAAGCCCCGCCCGCGGATGTGTTGGATGCCGGGGAGCTGGCCAAGCTGTTGGCGCCAGAGGCTCCCCAGGGCCTGGGCCCGTTGGACCAAGCCTTCCGCTTCGATCACTTCCAGTACCGCCAGTCCGGCCGCACAGGCCAGGTGATTGCCGCCAAAGGTCGTTCCCAGCGCGCCCTTTTGCGCCTTCAGGCGCGGGTGGATCAGCAAACCCGCCACGGGAAAGCCATTGCCCATGCCCTTGGCCACGGTGATGAGGTCGGCTTCGATGCCCGCTGCCTGGTGCGCAAAAAAATCGCCCGTCCGTCCGTAGCCCGACTGGATTTCGTCGAGGATGAGTAGGGTCTCGTACTTCCGACAGAGCTTTTGCAATTCCTGGAGGAAGGACTTGGGCGGGGCGTAGATGCCCGCCCAACCCTGGATGCCTTCGATGATGACCGCCGCCGTTTGACGCCGGGCGAGCTGCTTTTGGAGCGGCAACAGTTCGTCGAAGGAGTGGAAGGAAACGGGGAAGGACTTGTTCAACGGCGACTTGATGGACTCCTTGTCGGTGACGTTGACCGCCGCCGAGGTCCGACCGTGAAAGCTTCGCCGAAAGGCGATGACTTCCCGCCGCCCCCGGTGAAAAGAGGCCAGTTTGAGCGCGTTTTCCACCGCCTCGGCACCCGAGTTGCACAAAAACAACTGGTGATCGGGCAAGCTGGCTTGCCGGGTCAAGCGATTGGCCAGCTCCGTTTGTTGGGGGATCTGAACGCTGTTGGAATAGTAGGCCAATTGCCCCAGTTGCGTTCGCAAACGCTCTTGAAAATGGGGATGTTGGTGACCGATGGAGATGACGGCGTGACCACCGTACAGGTCGAGGTAGGCCTGGCCCTCGGCATCGTAGAGCGTACTGCCTGCTCCGCGAACGGGGGTAAAATCAAAACGGGAATAAACGGGAAATACCGGCATGGTGTGATGGGTTTGGCTTTAAAAGACACTGGCTTTGAGCTGTAGGCCCAGGCTCGGGGCCCAACCAAATTGTAGGTTCATGTTTTGAACGGCTTGGCCACTGGCTCCCTTGAGCAAATTGTCGATGATGGAAATGAGGAGTAAACGGTCGTCGTGTTTTTCGAGGTAGAGGATACAGCGGTTGGTATTGATGACCTGTTTTAAGCTGGGGTTGCGGGTACTGATTTGGACGAAGGGCTGATCCCGGTAAAAATCCTGATACTGCGCCCGGATGGTCGCCAGGTCTTCGTGGACGGTCGTGTAGTGACTGGCGAAGATGCCCCGGCTAAAATTGCCCCGGAGGGGTAAAAAATTGAGACGGCCCGTGTAGTCCGGCGCCACTTGCCGGAGGCTCTGGTAAATCTCGTCTAGGTGCTGGTGTTGAAACGCTTTGTAGACCGACAGGTTGTTGTCGCGCCAACTGAAATGGGTCGTCGGACGGGATTGCTGTCCCGCGCCGGTACTGCCGGTCAGGGCGTGGATGTGGACGTCCTCTTTTATCCAACCCGCTGCCGCCAGCGGCAACAAGGCCAATTGGATCGCCGTAGCGAAACAGCCCGGGTTGGCCACCCGTTGACTCTTTGCAATCTGTTCCGCCCGCAATTCCGGCAAGCCGTACACAAAGTCCCCCGCGTGAGCCGCCAGGCGAAAGGTATTGCTCAGGTCGATGATCTTGAGGGTGGCCGGCCACGAGCCCTCCGCTAGGATCGCTGCGGATTCGCCGTGGGGAACGCACAAAAACAGGCCGTCGATCGCGGGGTCCACCGTGCCGACAAAGCGCGTGGTACGGACCGACCACCAGTCGGCGTGTACCTCGGCGATGGGACGTCCGGCCTGGCTACGGCTGTGGGCCCAGGCGATGTCGACCTCGGGGTGGGCCTCCAGCAGTCGGAGTAATTCTCCTCCCGTGTAGCCCGCCGCTCCCATGATTCCCGCCCGGATCATAAGGCCAGGGAATTGGGGTGTACCGCATGCGCAATTTTTCCCGCATTGGCCAAAATCTTGGTAAAGCCTCTTACCTCTTCTCCCGTCCAAGCCCGATTCATTTCACCGTAAGCCCCAAATTTGGCCTGCATCAGATCGTGGGGTGATTCGATGCCCAACAGCTCAAAGCGATAGGGCAGTAGCTTGACCCTCACCTGACCACTGACCCGCTCCTGCGTATCCTCCAAAAAACACTCGATGTTGCGCATCAAGGCTTCCAGGTATTGCCCCTCGTGGAGCAACATGCCGTACCAGTTGGCCAGCTGGTCCTTCCAGTGCAGTTGCCATTTGCTGAGTACGTGTTTTTCTAGCAGTTGGTGGGCCTTGATCAGAAGCAGGGGGGCTGCCGCCTCAAAGCCCACGCGCCCCTTGATTCCGATGATGGTATCGCCGACGTGGGTATCGCGACCGATGGCGTAGGGGGCGGCTAGGGCCTGCAGGTGGGTGATGGCTTCCAGGGGGTGGGCAAAGGTCTGCCCGTCGATGCCGATAATTTCGCCCTTTTCAAATTGTAGGGTCACCTCCCGTGGGCTTTCCGCTCGTAGCGGGCTGGGGTAGGCCGAATCGGGCAGGGCTTGGTCCGAACTCAGGGTCTCACTCCCCCCGACGCTGGTCCCCCACAAGCCCTGGTTGATGGAGTACTGGGCCTGGGTCCATTCCCAGTCAAAGCCCTTTTCCCGAAGCCAGGTGGTGGTAGCGGTCCGCGACAATTGCTGGTCGCGGATGGGGGTGAGGATGCTCATCTCGGGAGCTAGGATTTCAAAGATCAGGTCAAAGCGCACTTGATCGTTGCCCGCCCCGGTGCTGCCGTGGGCGAGGTAATCCGCCCCCAAAGTGAGGGCGTACTGGGCAACGGCCAGGGCTTGGAAGCTCCGCTCGGCACTGACCGAGAGGGGATAGCAGTGGTTGCGCAACACATTGCCGTAGAGCAAGTAGCGGATACACTTGTGGTAGTAAGTTTCGACCTGATCGAGCACTTCGAAATGCTCCGCCCCCAGTTGGTAGGCCCGGGTTTCGATGGCTTGGAGTTCGGTGGGGGAGAAGCCTCCGGTTTGTACCGTCACGGCGTGGACGTCCAGGCCGAGTTCTTGACTCAGGTAGGCCACACAGTAGGAGGTATCGAGGCCGCCGCTGTAGGCGAGGACGACTTTTTTATTTTTCATGTGCTTGTGGAATTGAAGTTGGAATAATGGATGGGGTGTTTGCCGGATCGCTTGTTTGGGCGGGGGCCAGCATACCAGTACACAGACACATCCGTCTTTGGTGACGTTGGAGGATGTCGTAGTTGGGACAGCTGACGCAGCCCCGCCAGAAGGCTTCGTCCTGGGGCAGTTCGGCAAAGGTGACGGGCCGGTAGCCCAATTCGTAGTTGATCTTTAGGACGGCCGCCGAAGTGGTGATGCCAAAGATTTGGGCCCGGGGGAAACGCTGACGCGACAAGTCAAGAACGGCTTTTTTGATCCGCCGGGCCAGCCCCCGTCCCTGAAATTGGGGGGCGACGATCAGGCCGGAATTGGCGACGTACTGCTCGTGGGCCCAGGTTTCGACGTAGCAAAAACCAGCGAGTTGGGTATCCGAAAGTGCAATGATGGCTTTGCCTTCCCGCATCTTTTCGGCCAGGTAGGCCACCTGGCGTTTGGCGATTCCCGTGCCGCGTTGGGCGGCGGCCGTTTCGATGAGTTGACAGATGGCGGGAGCGTAGCGGACATGCTCCGCCGAGGCTACCAAGAGTTGAATCTCCATGATAGAGTAAAAGGGTTAAACGAGAAAATGCCGAACGATCAGCAGTGCAGTAAATTCAAAAAAATACGAGTAGGAAAGGTGCGGAAAGAAGATCCCGCGGACGGAAGTAAAGATTAAGCACGCCCAAGGCGGCGGCGGAAAGTACGACGAACAGCACAACGGTTGACACGGCGCGTGTCAAGGTCAGAAGAAAGGATAATATGTGCTGTGGTGCAATTCATTTTTCAATGAGTATGCAACAAACATAGTTGGCTTTTCGGGGAAAAGCAAGAAAAGTATCAAAAAAAATTACCGAGTAAATCTAACCCGCCAGTTCCAGCAAGGTCTTTACCACCCGGGGCACTCCCGTGGTGGCCGCCTCCTGAACGATGCGTACATCCCGACCCTGGCCCAACTCCGTGGAGAGCGCCGGATTGGGATCGATGTAGTAAATGGGTACCTCCGGGGCGGCGTAGCCCACCAAGCTAGCTGCCGGATACACCTGCATGGAGGTACCGACAATGAGCACCACATCGGAGCCCGTGGTGACCTCTGCCGCCCGGTGAATTTCCGGTACCATTTCTCCAAACCAAACGATGTGCGGTCGGAGTTGCGAGCCCTTTTCACAGCGGTCGCCCACCTGGATGTCTTTCTCCCAATCGTAGATCAAACCCTCATCCGCCGTGCTACGTGCCTTGAACAACTCCCCGTGCAGATGGATGATCTGGCTGCTGCCCGCCCGCTCGTGTAGGTTGTCGATGTTTTGGGTGATGACCCGGACGTCGTAAGCCGCCTCCAAATCGACGAGGGCAAGATGGGCCGCATTGGGATCGACCTCGTGCAACTGTCGCCGTCGTTGGTTGTAAAATTCCAGGACCAACTCGCGATCCTTTTGCCAACCTTCGGGCGAAGCCACCTCGCGTACGTCGTAGCCTTCCCACAGCCCGTCGGCGCCGCGAAAGGTTTGAATCCCACTTTCGGCGCTGATGCCCGCGCCGGTCAAAACCGTTACCTGTTTTTTCATTTTAGCGTTTTAAGTGATTGAAAGCGGCCCCCAATTGGTCGATGATGTCGCTGGCGATCAAGGCCTCCGGGCCCCATCGCTCCGCCACGGCCAAATCACCGGCCAGCCCGTGTAGGTACATGCCCAGCAGCGCCGCCTCTTGCGAAGCGTAGCCCTGCGCCAGGAGGCCCGTGATGATCCCCGTCAGTACATCGCCACTGCCGGCCGTCGCCATCCCCGGATTGCCCGTGCTGTTGAAATAAAACGTCCCTTCCGGCGTCGCCAAACAGCTGTGCGCGCCCTTGAGCAAGATGTAAACCCCGAGTTCCTGAGCCCGTCGCCCCTGCAATGCCTGTCGCTCAAAGTCGTTTGCGCTTTTGCCAAACAGGCGTTCAAATTCCTTGGGGTGGGGCGTCAGGATGCTGCGAGCGGGTATGGTCGATAACAAAGCCGGATGCTGGGCGATGATGTTGAGCGCATCGGCGTCCAGTACGACCGAACGATGGCTGTTGACCAAGAGTTCCGCCAGTGCGGTAAAAGTGATGTCGTTGGTGCCCAAGCCACAACCGATGCCCCAGGCCCCCATGCGTTCGGCGGGCTGTACTCCGCTGAATACCCGCTCGTGACGCTCCACGCTGCCCATCGCTTCGGGGACGCTCATCTGTAAAATCTCGTAGGCACAGCGGGGGGCGTGGATGGTCACCAAGCCCGTTCCGCTCCGCAGGGCCGCCCGGGCCGCGAGGATGGCGGCGCCCACCTTGCCGTAGCTGCCCGCGATGAGGAGGGCGTGTCCGTAGGTTCCCTTGTGATCGAACTTACGACGTTGCTTGAGCAATCGCTTAATAAAGGGCTGATCCACAAAGTGGTAGGGGCTCGGTACCGTAGCGGGAAAATCGGTGGTCAGTTGGATGGGACGGTAGGCCCACTGGCCGAGGTAAGCGGCATTTTGGGGAAAGAAAAAAGCCCGTTTGGGGCGTTCGAAGGACAGGGTGCGCTGGGCGCGGACGATGGTGCCCGTGCTGTTCCGATCGGCGTGTAAACCGGAGGGGATGTCGACCGCGACGATGGGGCACGGGCGCTGATTAAGGTGCTCCACGTGCTGGGCCCAGTAGCCTTCGATGGGGCGGCTGAGTCCCGAGCCGAAGAGGGCATCGATGAGGATGGCGTCGTCGGGCAGGTCGGGGAGGGGCGCACCGGGGGGAAGGGCCTGGAAGGGGACGGTGTGGAGGGCGGCGAGTCGTTCCCGGTTGTGCTGGTGATCGGGGGAGGTTTGGGGGCTGACCTCGGCGAGGTAGACGCTGGGGCGGTAGCCCCTTTGGTGGAGCAGTCGAGCGATGACCAGCCCGTCTCCGCCGTTGTTACCCGGTCCGCAAAAGAGGCAAATTGGGCGGGTCCGCTCTGGGTAGTGACTGGTAAACCAATCGGTAAAGACCCGGGAGGCCCGCTCCATCAGGTCGTGGGAGGCGATGGGTTCGGTGGCGATGGTGTGGGCATCCCAACGGCGGATTTGCGCGGCGGAAAGTATTTTCATCCAGAAAAATTACGATACCTTGTGGTAAATTGAGTGGATTGGAATAAATATTTTTTTATGCAATTGGAGACTTTTTTTAGCGAATTGAAAGTGGTCGAATTGGCCAGTGTTTTGGCCGGCCCCGCCGTCGGTATGTTCTTCGCCGAGCTGGGGGCCGAAGTCCACAAAATCGAAAACCGTTCGACCG
>CALCCH010000478.1 GCA_937899855.1 uncultured Saprospirales bacterium
CCTGTTGCGTTCGTCTCCCTCGTTCTCCTTCTCTCGCCTCCGTGCTGCCTCGCGGGTTTTCTCGCCGGCGGCCGTGCTGGCCGCCGGGCGTGGGATGGGGGTGAAATTGGTGAATGCGGCTACTGAATTGTTATGTCACCTCACTGTCATTCTCGGTTTGTCGAGTAAGGGGTCGCTTATTGTTGAAAAATAATTTTGCGGTTACAATTTTTTGGGACTGCGGGTAGGGCAGAATCTAGTCAACAGTTTACATTTTTCGTAAACAGGGCGATATCTGGAAAAAAGTCACATAATCCTTTATTTTACTATGTTAAAAACTTAGCGTCACAGATCGGATGGCTAAAGCGAGGTGTTTTTTTTTGTGGCATCGGTTTTGTTTAAGTGTTGGTCATGTATCTCAACAAAAGTGCTGATTTTCTTAAACAAAATTTTTTACCTGAATTAAATTTACCAGTCATGCGATTCTCCCTTATGGTGGCATTGTCATTCATTGCTTTTAATGCCATGTCACAAAAGTCAAATGTTGTCGATGTAAGGTCGCTCAACGAATTACCCAAGCCTAACTCGGACAAGGCGATTGTTTTGGATCCTGCCAAAGTATACAAAGTACACGGTACGGTAGACCTCCAAGATTTTCACATTGATCTGAACGGCGCTAGCCTACAGGGCATTGATCCCGGAAAAGATGGTGTCGTATCGACTACCAACGGCGGTGTGCTGCGTAGTCGAAGCAACAATGTTTATTTGGAAAAGCTGTTCGTGATGTGTGCGGGCCCCAAGACCATGGGTTACGACTTCCGCGACGACACGCAGCGGTCCTATTGTAATCTCTTCCAGGGATGCTCGGTACTTGATGCACCCGGTATGACCTCCCGTGGGGTAGGCTTGATCAAGGGTTTTAACACCACTTGTATCGACCTCAACTACTGGAATACCAAGAAGGGTCTGAACGTTGGTGGCAAGATGGGCAAGCTTACGATGGTGTACAACTACATCACCGGGATTCAGGCCGATGCGGCCATTGAGTTTGAAAAAGACTTGAATGCTCAAGACATCGTAATGGCCGGTAACTACTTTGTGTACGGCGGAGCCGATGGCATCAAGATTCAGAAAGGCGCCTACGTGGGGCAGGGTAGAATGGTATCCAACCTCTTCCAGGGACAGGAAAACATCACCGTCGGCTTTGGATCGGACACGCCAGGCTGGGAAATGGTATCGAACAGTGGTAAGATTACCGATTCCCGCGCTCGGGCTTCCATCTACATGAACGACAACGAAACGAAAACCGAATTCATTCAGCCCATCTTCCGCAAAATCGAAGGGGAAACCAAGACCAAGCAGTTGAAGAAGTTTTCCAACATTCAGAACAACCGCTTGACCTACATCGGTCGGAAGGACATCGTCACGGACGTGGTCATCACCTTATCGGGGATTTCCAGTGTGACGGGTGGCAACTATTCCATTGCCCTGATGAAAAACGGAGAGGACCTGATCATGCCCAAGGCCACGGCCTACAACGTCGACGCTGGCCGGAGTTTCAACCTCAGCTTGGACACCCAGGCTCCCTTGTCTACGGGCGACTACATCGAGGTTGTCCTCAAGGTCGACAACAATCCCGACAACAAGCCCGTCCTCATCAAAGACTTGATGATGAAGATCGTACAGTTCTAAATCGGACCCATTCCCCCCCCTTCTTACGCTGTAAAGCAGAAATCAGACGATACCAATTATCTGGGATTTATTGAAAGTATGGATGAGGTGACTGAAATATCGGTCACCTCATCCGTTTAATGCGCTGCTTCGTATCCCATTTTTTTACCATAAGCCTGGCTAAAACATATCATCCTAACTATGAGTGCTACACTTTTCAAACTACTTCTACTCATCCCCCTCATCGTTACCAATGTTTGTTCCCAACTCTACGGCTTCGACGTCATGCACTTCGAAGTAGCCTATTCGCTGATCCTCATTTTCCTGCTGGGCATTCCCCACGGGGCCATGGATCACATCATTTTTAAGAAGGAAAGAAAGCAATATTCCCACCTGTTTACCGCCTTTTACTGGACCCTCGGGTTGAGCAATGCGGTCCTGTGGTTTTTCTTTCCCCTGGAGGTCACCTTCTTTTTTATCCTCCTCTCCGCTTTCCACTTTGGGGAAGCCCAATTTTCTAATCACGCCTACCTCAAACGACAACTCGTCTTTGTAATCTGCTGGGGAATGGCGATCATTTCCTTGCTACTCAGTAAGAACATTCCGCAACTGGCGGCCTACGTTCAGAGCAATCACAATCCCGTGTTTTACCAACAGGTACTCCTTTACCTCGAAAACCAACAGATCGTACTGGGCTTCGTGGCCATCACGCTGCTGTTCAAAGTGTACTACTGGGCCAGCAATAAGATTACGGGGTATTTTTTCCTGCGCGAATTCCTCTTTTTCTCGACGATCATGCTGTTTATGAATTTCTCGAGCATCGTAGTGGGCATCACCACCTTTTTCGTATTCGGCCACTCGCTCCACGTGCTGGAGCAGGAGTACCGCTACCTCAAGAAGGACAACCCGAGTTTTGGACTACTCGACTTCGTCAAGGTTATTTTCCCCTTTTCGATCCTGAGCTACGTTATGGGTGGATTGCTGTTTGCCCTGAGCCTCTTCGAAGTCTTGAATATTTCGCAGGCCTCTCTGATCCTGATCATGCTCTCTTCGCTTACCCTGCCACACGCCGTGGTGATGCACATTTTTTACCGCACCAAGCGGAGCTAAGCGGTCGGGCGCCCTTCGATTGGTTCGAGTGGTTCCCACCGGGCCGTGGGGCTGGGCATTGGATGGCCCCGAGGGGTAGAAAAAGATTGTTCGCCAAGCGAATTTGCCTTAACTTGAGGATGGATCTTTAATGCTAATCCAAGTTTTATGGCAAAACAGTACGATCAAATATCGCCCGAGCTTCAAGCGTTTATCGAGGCGCAAAAGATTTTCTTTGTGGCTACGGCCCGGCGGGAAGGACGCATCAATTTGTCGCCCAAGGGGATGGAAGATACCCTACGGGTGCTCGATGCCCGGCGCGTTTGCTGGATCAACCTCACCGGCAGTGGCAACGAAACGGCCGCTCACCTATTGGAAAGCAAGCGGATGACGCTGATGTTCTGCGCTTTTGAGGGTAAGCCCCTGATTTTACGCCTCTACGGGGCCGCCACGGCCTACCACGAGCGCGACCCGGAGTACCAGCAATACATCGGTCATTTTCCCAGCATCGCGGGGACCCGCCAGGTCGTACTGATGGAGGTCGATCTGGTACAAACCTCTTGTGGGTTTGCCGTTCCGCTGATGGAGTATCGGGAAGATCGACAAATCCTACGCGATTGGGCGGAAAAGAAGGGGGAGGGCAATATTCGGGCCG
>CALCCH010000479.1 GCA_937899855.1 uncultured Saprospirales bacterium
CAAGATTTTTGGCGGACGCACCACCGAAGTGGTATCGGCTTCCTTCCTCCCCGAGGTCCTGCCCACCCTGATCAACAACATCCACCTCCTGTCTCCAGACGGCGAAAGCTTTATCCCCCAGCAATCCATCCTCCTGCAAGACGGGCTCATCGTAGCCATCGACTCCGTACTGGAGGCACCGGAGGGGGCCACGGTCATCGACGGGACGGGGAAATTTCTGATTCCCGGACTGATTGATTCCCACGTCCACCTTTACCAGAGCCCCAATGACCTGCTCCTGTACTTGGCCAATGGCGTGACGGAGATTCGGGAGATGGACGGTCGGGACACCCACTTGCGCTGGCGAGAGGAAGTGGCGGCGGGTTTGCGCGCGGGGCCGGATATGTACATCGCTTCCCCCAGGACGGGCTGTTTTGACCGATTGGAGGGGTGGTTTATCCACTGGACGCAGGGCATGCGCGTGATCAACGATCGGGAGGATGCTCAGGAGTTGGTCGACGAAATGGCCGCCAAGGGCTACGATGGGATCAAGATATACAGCCAGCTGAGTAAGGAAGCCTACGCCGCGATCAACGAGCTGGCCCCTGCGGCCGGGCTGGACGTACTGGGCCACATTCCCTTTACCTTAGAGTTGGAAACGCTGCTGCAATCCAATCAACGCGAGGTGGCGCATTTGGAGGAACTGATGCGGCCGACGCTCACGGCGGTGGGCGGGCCGGCGGGTATCAAAGACCAGGCGGGAGCCGATGCTTTTCTAAGCTTAGTAGAGGAACGTATGGAGGAAGCAGCGCCCCGGCTTGCCGAGCGTGGCATTGCCGTGACCACAACGCTTTGGCTCATGGAATCTTTTGTCCGGCAGTTGTTCGACTTGGAACAGCTCCTCAGTGAAGTGGAATTGGTCTACGAAAATCCCGGTTTTAGTGAATGGCAGGAACAGATACCGGGGCTCGGTTGGCTACCCAAGGTAAACCGGTACAAAAACCGCTTTGGGTTAAACAAAACCCCGCAAGAGCAAGCGGAACTGACCTATTTTTGGACGGCCTACGCCGATGGTTGTCGGACGATCTTGAGCACCTTACACGCCAATGGGGTAACCATCCTGGCGGGAACGGATGCCAACGTCCCGGTGGCCGTACCCGGCTTCTCCCTCCACGATGAAATGCGGAGCATGCATCGCGTGGGAATGACACCCCGGGCGGTACTGCAATCCGCTACCCGTCTACCCGGCGAATGGCTGGGTAGGCGGACCGGCAGCTTACGGGAGGGATACAAAGCGAATGTAGTGGTGCTGGCGGAAAATCCCCTGCTGGACATCAACCATACCCGGGGCATCCAGGCCGTCATCGCAAACGGCCGCTATTTTGACCGTGCGACCCTGGACGAGATGCTCCGCGCCGTCAAGGCGGCCAACGACGCCAGCCGAACCATCGACATCAAACCGTACGTCGAATAGTGGGCCCAGCGTTTGGCTTGCGGAGTACGTTTGGAAAATGCTCGGTAATTTACCGCTCGCTCTTCAGGGCTTGAATGACCTTACCGAGAATAAAGTAGGCCCGGGTGTGGGGAAACCAATTGCCGTAAGCCCCCGCCGTCATGGCAACGACCAAATGCTCTTCGGGAACGATCACTAGGTGGTTGCCCCCATTGCCGGAGGCCCAGAGGTAGCTGATTTCCCGCTTGCCAAATTTCCGGGTGGACCGGTACCAAAATAGGCCGTAGCCATCCGCCAGCGGATTGTAATCCCCAATGGCAGCCGAGTTCTCGTGCAGCAAGCGGTCCATATAATCGGGGTCGGCCAATTGCTTATCCCCCCATTTGCCCCGGTTCGCCACCAGCAAACCCAACTTGGCAAAATCCAGGGCGGACAGGTAGAGGTTGCCCGCGGCTACGGTTTGATTGGCGGCGTTGGTATACCAGTAAAACTCCTGGATGTCCAGCGGGCCAAATACTTTTTGCTGGGCAAAATCCCGGAGGCTCATCCCCGATCGCTCCTCAATGATGGCTCCAATCAGAGCCGCGTTGAGGTCGGCGTACACCCACTTCTTTCCCGGCTCCCGAGCCAGTGGGACCTGTAGTAAGTACTGTACCCATTCCGCTTTGCCCATCCACTGCCCCGCATTACCGGGCGTATTGGAATCGTCCGAATCGGCATCCAAGCCGGACACCATATTGAGGAGGTGAATGAGCTGGACCTTTTGGTAATCCTCGTGGACGTTGGGGTATTTTTCCTGAGGAAAAAAAGAATACACGTCCTGCTCCAGATTTTCCACCAAACCCTCCTGGATCGCCACCCCCAACAGCAGTGCCGTGATGCTCTTCCCCGCCGATCGGATGTCGTGGAGGTGATTGCGCCAAAAGGAATTGTAGTAGTACTCCAGCACGATCTTTTGGTCCTTGATGACCATCAGGGCGCGGTAGTCCCGCTGCTGGAAATTCGAGATGGTGTCGTCTAGCGCATTGATGGAATCCCGATGGAAGCCCGCTTCCTGAGGGCTGATGGCGGGCAGGTGGGGGATGGGCGCGCGTTGGCCGTAGGAAAGGCTGCTGAGGCCGAGGTATAGGAATACAAAAAGTACGCGCATATCGGTGCTGCTTTTGGTGGCGTAAGATAAAGAGAATGGTCGGATGGGGGGGAATGAATTTAATGATAAAACCTCCTACTCTGGCAAACGCATACACATCAAAAAATAACCATCCGTGGTGTACATCCGTTGGTGCTCCTCGTCTACCGCCACCGCGTCGATAAACTGTGCATGGGGAAAACGAGCGCTGCGATTAGGGGTCTCAATTTTATGTAAGGTCTGACCTTTCTCCAAATCGATGATAAATATTTCACCTGAGCCATAATACAGCCGATCGCCGTAGGCGCGCATCTCCGTACCCGAAGAACCCGCATCTTCCTGTACCCATTGTTCCGAACCGGTATGCTTGTCTAAGGCATCTTTTGGTCTCCTCTATTCACTAGCTGGTTTCAAGCATTCACTCAATCGGGAGCTGAATTGACTTAACTTTTCCGATCGCTAATTCATTATTCATCACCTTTACCATTGAAGATGAACTAGTGGGGGTGTGTTACAGAGGAAATCTCAGCCTATAATCGCCAAATCCGTAAAATCACCAAGTCCAAAGGGGTGATGCCTAACGATACGGCACTCCTAAAATTGGTCTACTTGGTCACCCAAAATATTATGGTGAAATGGACGGCTCCCATCCAGAAATGGGCCTTGGTTATTCAGCAGTTAGCCATCCATTTTGAGGGTAGAATAGACCTCCAACTTAACCTGGGAAATGAAGAATGAGTGCCGAAAACCAAAATCATCCAATTGACTTGACACACTTGTTTGAACATAGTCGGAAATTCTATTGAGTCATCCTATTAAGGAGTTCTTTTATATTTTGATACACTTTTCCATTCTGTATCACAGGTATATATCCTCTGATTCAATATCAGGTTCGCAAGGGCGGTGCTACTATCCTGGGGATCGGCCCCGGGCGCGATGCGCTTTGTCAATACTTGTTGCCCAAGTTGCCCACCACCTTGTTGGTGCAAGGCCAAAGGTTGAGGTTCGACCACTTTGTAGCTCGGGAGGAGAATTATCAATGGAGTATTCATGCCCAAGCGCAGGGGTACGGAGTCAAGCACTGGCTGGCCCTGAATACCGCCAATTATCGCGATTGGGCGAAGCATATGGATCAGCCTGCGGTGCAAAAAATAATTCTTGAAAAAGCGCTGACCGGCCATTTGAGGTGCTTTGCCGAAGCCGTGGGCATTACGCATACGGAGTTGATTAGCGGAGAAATA
>CALCCH010000480.1 GCA_937899855.1 uncultured Saprospirales bacterium
CATCAAAATTCCCACATATCGCAATTGCCAATCGGGCTTCGGCCCGCAGATCTTCGAGGCGTTTGAGTTTTTCTTTCATAGGCCGCGAAGATAGGTCAAAGCGACTCAACTTTTATGTATCGGAGGGCAAAAATTCTGGCGAATGCCGGCGGATGAACGGGGAGCGGCGCTCTTAATTTTTCAACACGCCCTCCGCCACGCAGGTCAGGCCAAAAACCTTGTTACCCTTGCGGAAGTTCATCTCAAAATTGTGGTAGGCACGGAGCAAAAAATTGAGTGGCCCCGGTAGCGGACTCATGTCCGAAGATTCGGGGTTTTCCATGTTCTCCTCCGTCCGCTTGAACCGACGCAGCAGCCAAACTGCGGGAAAGATGGCAGCGTAGATGTAGTATTGGTTGCGGGTGACGGCCTGCACACTGCCCAGTAGCTTTTCGACCATGGGAAGGGTGTAGCGCCGGTAATGTCCGAGGTACACGTCGTGGCTGGACCAAACGCTCTGAAAGGCCGGAACGGTAATAAAAAAGTAAGCCCGTGGCCCCAGTTTGCTCACGATCTCGGCGAGGATGCCGTAATCGTCTTCGATGTGTTCGAGCACGTCCATCATAATCACGATGCTGTTTTCAATCCCCTCGGGAATGTAGCGCAACTTCTGGACCTTCTGCCCCGCCGTCAACGCCAGTTCTTCCTCCGTATAGCCAATATCGATCAGCAGTACCTGCGCGATCTGATCGGGAAAAGCTTCGTACAATTCGTAGGCAAAAAAGCCCGAGCCCGAGCCAAAGTCGATCACGTTGAGGGGGCGATCCGTAGCCGCCGCTACCTTTTTAAAGTAGCGAAAGAGGGGCACCTTCTTCGATTGGTAGTACCAGTGTACTTTGGGATCAACACCACTTTCCAGTTCTTTTAAATCCATGAAAGCTACTTTTTACTTTTCTTTTGTTTTTCAATAATGCGTTGAAAAGCCTCGTCCAGCCGTTTGGCCGGTTCGTAATCGGCATCGAGCGCGAGGGATTGGCGGAGCAATTCGAGGGCTTTTTGCCCATCCTTATTGACGTAGGCCAACTTGGATTGGAAAAACAACTCCTTATTTTTTAGTCCCGCATTTTTACAAACGTTGACCGCCAATTCGTAAGCACGGGCCTGATTGCCATTTTCCTTGTCGTAACGCTCCATCATATCGATGGCTTGCTCCAGCTGCTGGTTGGAGGCGTAGATCGTCGCTAGGTAGTAGTACGAAGAATTGAACTTATAGTTTAGCTCCGTCATCCGTTCGAACACCTGCTGTGCTTCGGTATACTTGCGGGTATTGTACAGGAAGGTGGCCTTGGAGAAAAGTCCGTTGACGTAGGTATCCGACAGGGTCACCAATTGGTCGGTGACTTGTTGGGCCTTGGCCGTATTGTTGCTGCGCATGGCGGCATCGGCCATTTCGAGCAGGGCACCGTCGTTTTTATCGTCTGCCGCTACCACCCCTTCGAACAATTGCAGCGCCCGACCGTAATCCCCGGCCTTCATGGCTTCGTGGGCCTCGTAGTCGGCCAGCGTCGAGCGCTTGCTGATCGTCCCCACCGGAATGCCATCTACCGACTCCTGGTAAACCACATTGGGCGGTGGCCACACCTCTTTTTCCAAAAACTGATAGTCGATAAAACGCGGAATAAAGACGTAGTAATCCGCCGGATGCTGATGGCGGTGATGGTAACGTGCGTAGTAAACCTTGGCATTTTTGCCCAGGGCCGCCCGTAAATAATGCTCCAGGGGCCGCGAGCAATTGGTCGCTACCCGCAATGTGCCATCGGCTCGTTTTTCCCCATTCTCCAACAGCCAATCCGCCATCGGTTTGACCGAATTCATCCAGTAGTCCATCTCGTAGTGCGCGTAAGCTTTTTTCGCTCCCCCCGCCAACTCATTGAAGTAAACGTACTGGTGGGGGTGATTCCGCACCATCCAAACCGCGGGCAACAAAAGGAGTACCGCCAGGGTGCCCCGCGTCCCCCAGGCGAGCGCGGGAGCCTGCGCCTGGCCCAAGAGGTGGTGCCAGCCGTAGGCCGCTAGAACGGCCAGTACGGGAAAGACAAACAGAAAGTGACGCATGCCATCGTAGAGCGAGGCCCCCTTCAAAACGGCATAAGCGACGGGAAAAATGGCGACAAACAGGAGAATGAGCAGGGGAAAAGTCGGCAGCTTTCGCCACTGTAAGGCCAGGGCACCCAGCAATACGGCGAGTCCCGTGAGCAAAAATAAGGGCGCACCGATCGTAAACCACTTGGGGATATAGTACCAGGGCAATTCGTCCGACCAGAGGTGATCGCCTTCAAAAAGCATGCGAATGCTGGTGCTAAAATTAGACATCTCCTGGAGGGCCGCCAGCGGATTGGCCAGGGGGGCTTCGAGACCGTAGGGCCAAAACTGTAAGCCGCCGAGGTAGCCAAACAGGGCCACTACGAGTACTTTGATACCGAAGCGAAAAAATTGACCAAAATTGGTGAAGGCCTTGCTGCCCCGAAAGGGAATGAGGTAGCGCAGCAGGGCCAAAAGCCCCAGGTAAGCGATGAGGAGAATCCCCCCCACCCGGATGTTGATCGCCGCCGCAATCCCCAGTACCAAACCGAGCATGGTCTTGCTGGCCGTTCGGGGCATTTGGAAGAAATACCGCAAGAGGTAGAGTACCGTAAAGGCATAAGCAGCGGCAAATGGAATGTCCTTGGGGTTGTTCATCGAATGCCAAAGACGCGGGGCGATAGGGCGAGAAAGAGCGCTGCGAAAAAAGCCAAGCGCCAACTCTTTCCCACCTCCCGGCCCAGCAAGCCGGTAAAGAGAATCATCAGAAAGCCCGCCAGGGCATTGAGCAGGTGGCGCCATTCGTAGATGTCGCGGCTGGGAAAAAATTGATGCGACCAGGCGGTGAGGTAATCAAACAAGCCGCCGTAGTAGTAGAGGTTTTTGTATTCCAAGGCCTCGCGGTTTTCGCCATCGCTTTGGAAATACGCCAGGACCTTGTCGCCGTATTCCTTTTGCACGTACTCGTCGGCCGTGATGCCGTAGTCGCTGCTGAGGGTGGGCATGCCGATGAGGAGGCCCAGCATCAGCAGAACGAAGAGCAGCCGGTAAAAAGAGGGGTCGCGGGCGTCGTAGACCCGGGCCCGTAAGTCGCGCAGGGGTTGGGCAATCATCCAGTCCCACTTGAGCCGTAGCCCGATGAGCATGGTGTCCCAAAACATGCGGATGCTGTCGCGGAAGAGGGAAATTTTGGATCCCTGCTGGTGTTCCCAGGCCACCGGCATGGTCTGGATGGCGATGCCGCGGAGGGAAGCGCGGTACAGAATTTCGACATCGTGGGCCCAGCCCTTGGAGCCCAGCTGGGCAAAGAGTTGTTGGCCAATCGCCCGGGGGTAGAGCTTAAAACCACACTGGGTGTCGGCGAAGGGGAGATTGGTGAACAACTGGATGATGAAATTGAAAATCAACCCCGCCACGCGCCGGAGGAATTCGCCCTTGACCCGGGAGCTTTCGTTTTCCCGCGAACCGATCAAAATCGTTTCGGGATCCAGCTTTTTGCCGGGCAGGTCCCGCAGCCAGTTTTTCAATTCCAGGGGCTGGGTGGCCATATCGGCATCGAGGGTGAGGAGGTAATCGCCCTTGGCGAGGGCTACCCCGGTCTGGAGTGCCCCCCCTTTGCCCTGGTTTTGCGGCAGGCTGTGTACCCGAAAATTACTGGCGGGAATTTTGCTCTTTGCCAGTTGACTTTCCAATAAGGTACCGGTGCCATCGCTGCTGCCGTCATTGACCAGAATTACCTCGTAGGGACCGTTCCATTTGAGGTGAAAATTCTCCAGGGTCTTGATCAGTTTGGGGATTCTTTTTTCCTCGTTGTAACAAGGGATTATCAGGGATAGCAGCCCTACTTTTTTGCCGTAATCCACTGCCGGTTTGGATGATTGCTGTTTGTGCTTCTTCTTGGCCATATTAAATTAATTGCAATACCGATGCCGCTAACTCACAAGCTGTTCTACTCCATTGGCGCGAAAAAGTTCGCGTATCCCAGGACATCAGGATGCGCAAAAATCAAAAAAATACTGGTAATTATTGAAGAAAAGGCGCATTAAAGTACGAAATGGACTATTTTTGCTCATTGAGCTGTTAATTTAAAAATTTTCACATGTCAATCACCACAAAAAGCCGCACCTCCGACCTCGTCCTCAACCTCAACGAATCCGCTACCATCAAAATGGCTCAAATGGCTCGCGACCTTCGCGCCCAGGGCCACGATGTGATCAGCCTGAGCTTGGGAGAACCCGATTTTGATACGCCCGAACACATCAAAGCCGCCGCCAAGCAGGCCCTGGATGAGGGCTATACGAAATATACGCCGGTCCCCGGTTTGGTCGAATTGCGCGAGGCCATTTGTACCAAGTTCAAACGCGACAACCAACTCGAATTTAGCCCCAAGCAGATCGTCGTCTCCAACGGCGCCAAGCAGTGCGTGGCCAACATCGCCCTGGCCCTGCTCAACCCCGGCGACGAAGTGGTACTGATCGCCCCCTACTGGGTATCCTACTACGAAATCATTCGGATGGCGGGGGGAACGCCCGTGGTGGTATCGGCCGGCATCGAAGCCGACTACAAAGTGACGGCCGAACAGGTCGCCGCCGCCATTAGCCCGCGGACCAAATTTGTCCTCTACTCCTCCCCCTGCAACCCCACCGGTAGCGTGTACAGCGCCGAAGAACTGGGCGCCATCGCCGAGGTGGTAGCCGCCCACGAAGACATCCTGATCGTCGCCGACGAGATTTACGAATACATCAACTTTACCGAGCAACACGTCAGTATCGGCTCGCTGCCGCAAGTTGCGGATCGCACCGTGACGATCAATGGCTTTTCCAAGGGATTCGCCATGACGGGCTGGCGCTTGGGTTATATGGGGGGCCCGCAGTGGCTGGCCGCTGCCTGTAGCAAGATCCAGGGGCAATTTACCTCCGGTGCCAATGCCTACGGCCAAAAAGCCGCCGCCACCGCCCTGCTTGCCGACCTCCAGCCGACCTACGATATGGTAACCGCCTTTCGCCAGCGCCGCGACCTGGTCATCGAACTACTCGGCCAGATTCCCGGTTTCCGCGTCAACCAACCGGAGGGTGCCTTCTACATCTTTCCCGACATCAGCAACTTTTTTGGCAAAACGGACGGGGAAAACCTCATCAAAGATGCCCACGATTTTTGCAATTACCTGCTGCTCCAAGCCCACGTTGGTACGGTGGCGGGTCCCGCCTTTGGCGCCGATGATTGCATGCGGATTTCCTACGCCGCCTCCGAAACGCAATTGCGCGAGGCGATTCGTAGAATTGGCGAAGCCGTGGCTCGACTGCGGTAGTCCCATCGCGTTCGATCGGACCCTAAAGTGGAATTCAGCGGAGGCTGGGTTCCACTTTTTACTTGGCTAAGGTCGGGGAAAGGGAAGGTGACTATACCTTGAGTTGGTACCACTCTTTGGAGCGGAGGTACCAAATGGTGAGCAGGAGCATGGTGGCCCAGTAAAAGATTTCGGCCGCCCAGGCCCACTCCAATCCACCCTTGGCGTGTTCGACGACGTAGTAGATGTAGATCAAGTAACCCACCGCACAAAAGAACTGAATTTTGAGCCCGTAGTAGGTTGCGCCGGTGCCCGCCAGGCCATTGAAGTACACTCCTCCGATGGCGAAGAGGATGAGAATGACGATGAGGACGTTGAAGATGGGCCGCGCCTCGGTGATGAGCGACATGTCTTCCGAGCCGAGCAGGGGGTAGAGGATGTGTTCGGGAAAGAGGAGGACGGGCAGGGAAATCACCAGGGTAAAGAGCAAGCAGATTTTGGCGGTCTTCCAGATAATGGGGATGACGGCCTGTCGTTTGCGCTGGCCGATAAAGTTGCTCACCAGGGTATTGATGCCCGAGGCAAAGCCCCAGCAGGGAATGGACAGCACCAGGTAGACCATCCGGACGAGGTTGGTGATGGCCAGTTGGCGTTCCCCCAGGTTCTCTACGATCCCAAAAAAGACAAACCAACTCCCGAGCCCCACCACGGCCTGGGCCACGATCGGCGCGCCAATGTTGAACTGGGTCCGGATCAGCTTGAGGTCGATATTGGGCAGTTGGAAGAGGCGGAACAAACGGGTCTGTTGGTCCCAAAACATGTAGCCCAAAAAGACCACGAAGGCCACCCCTTCGGCGATGGTACTGGCCAGCCCGGCTCCCGCGATGCCCATGGCGGGAAAGCGAATACCGGCCAGCTCGTAGCCAAAGATAAAGCAGTAATTGAGCAGAATGTTGACGATGGCCAGGATGATGGTGTCGACGATGATGAAGGCCGGGCGGGCAATGCCGGTGTAGAGGGCCACGATGGCCACCCCGGTGTAGGAAAAGAAAACGCCGTAAGAGCGGTATTCTAGATACTCCAGGCTTTTTTGGAGGATGGTGGGGGAATCGACGAAGAAGGTAAAGAAATACTGGCAGCCAAACTGCATAAAGCCAAACATCAACACGGCCAGGGCCAGCTCGAAGTAGAGCATGGCGTAGAAGCTGCGCCCCACCTCCTGGTACTGCCCCTCCCCCATCCGCCGGGCGATGATGATCTGCCCCCCCTTGGAAAAACCAAAGCCGATGGCCGCCACGATGAGGTAAAAGACGCCCACAAAACCGATGGCCGCAAAATCCCCTTCGGAAAGGTGGTACAAAAACACGCTGTCGCTCAGGGCAATGATGTTTTGGACGGCGCTACCCAACATGATTGGAGTGGAAATGGCAAGAATTTGCTGGTATGAGGTAGCGGGCTGCATGGTGCAGCAATAATAAGCCTTTTTTCCCATTGGGCCGGGAATAAACGACGAAAATTGGGTCCCCCCAGTTGGAGCTCTTTCTTTATCCGATCAAGTGGCCCCAAGCCCGATTTACCCCCTGGCGCCTTTTGCCAAAATATTTTACCTTTGAGCCCGCAATCACCCACTAAAACCAACCGATCCTATGCGTCCCGATCCTCAGCAAACTGGCCCCCGCGCCCCCAAACACCGCCACCAACAGGAACCACACGGCCAAGACCAGGGCGGCCCCAACAACTGGCTCCCGGAACGGGAAGACCAAC
>CALCCH010000481.1 GCA_937899855.1 uncultured Saprospirales bacterium
TTCCTATCGGGATGACGCTTTTGGCAACGAAGTAGGGGCGTAAATGACCCTGCCGTAGCCCAAATCGACGAAGGAGATTCACGGCAGTAAAGTATATTTTGAGATGGCTTCTGGAAACTAAAAAGCCGCGCCAACTCTGCGGTGAGCGGAGCGGCACGGCTAGCATACGACAATATACTGCTACTAGAATAATCGGTTTTCCAAACCGGGAGAACCTCCCCGTCCGAAAGTTTCTTTATTATTTGCTGATTGTAATATCTCCTTGAATGCGAATGGTGCTACCGTCCAGTGGGCAAATGGCCTCGACGAAGTAGACGTAAACCCCATCCGACATCACGTCGCCACCCCGGCCCGTTCCGTCCCAACCTTCGCGCATGTCGCGGGTTTCGAACACCAATGCCCCCCAGCGATTGTAAACCTGCATCAGACTGATTTCATTGACGGTCGAGGAGAGCAGTTCAAAACGATCGTTGATCCCATCGTTATTCGGAGAGAAGATGTTTGGTGCAAAGACCAAATCATCCCCACAGTCGGTCCGTAAGCGTAGCACCGTCATTTCCTCGGCAAAACAACCCGTCGACAAGTCATCGACCCGTACTTGGTAGGTCGTCGTTTCGGTCGGACGAGCCACCGGATTGGGGCAGTCCGAGCAACTCAGCGTCTCCGCCGGGCTCCAAGCATAGCGGTAATCGTTACTGAGCAATTGGTCGCTACCCAGCGCCACCTCATTGTCCGGGAAAAAGTCCAGGCGGGGAAGCAAATTCAATTCGGGCTTGGGATTTACGTTGACCGTAATCTCTACCGTGTCCGATTGGCAGCCAAAGATCGTTCCCACCACCCGGTAGGTCGTCGGCTCTTCCGGGCTAGCGGTCGTACTGGGTGCGTAGGGATCGGCCAGCCCCGTTTCCGGGAACCAGGTGTATTCATCGGCGCCCCCCAGTACGGAGAGTTGTACCGTATCTCCCGCACAAATCGTCTGATCGCCCGTTTGGTCCAAACTCACCTCTCCAATGATGTTGACCGTCACCGAGTCGTAAGCCGTACAGGTACCATCGTCAACCGCCAGGACGTAGGTCGTGGTGCCAAAGGGATCGGCCATGGGATTGAGGATGTTGGGATTGCTGAGTCGTTGGTCGGGGGTCCAGGTAACGGTGCCATTACCCGTTCCGTTGAGGAAAATCTCATGTCCGCGACACAGCTCTTGATCCTCCCCTGCATCTAATTCTTGTGGGGCTTGGACAAATACCGTCACCGAATCCTCAATCCGGCAACCGTTTTCCGTAGTCACCCGAGCCCAGTAGGTGGTGGTCGTCTCCGGGGTCGCCACGGGATCGAAGCAATTGGTACAATCCAAGCGATCGGCCAATACCCACTCGGGAAACAAGCCGTAGTTGATGTCCAACTGGGCGACCTCCCCCGTACAGATCGTCTGATCCGCACTGATGAATTCGCGGGTCTCATTGATGATGTCGACAAAAACGCTTTCCTCGGTACTGCAACCGTAGGTATTGGTCACCGTCACGGTATAAGTCGTCGGTTGTAGCGGCGTGGCTACGGGGTTTTTACAATGCTGGTAACAATTGAGTCCTACCTGGCTGTCGTCCCACTGGTAGGTCACCGGTACGGTGCTCTCCACATCCGCAATCAATTGGACGACGGCGTTGAGACAGATCGTCGTATCCGCGGTCAGGTCGACGACCGGGGCGGGAAAAGGCAGTACGGTAACGGTGTGGGTGAAGACGTCCGAACAGCCATTGCCATCCGTCACGCGCAGGGTATATTCGGTGGTGGCATTGGGACTGACCACGGGATTGGGGCAGTCCGTACAGGACATATTGGGGTCCGGGGTCCACTGGAAGGACATGCCGTTGGGATCGCTCAGGATGGTGGTCTCGATTTGGGTTTCCTGGCCGATACACAGGTCGGCCTCGGAGCTGATGGCCACCTCCGGTAGCGGATTTACCCGAACCGTTTCACTGTGCGTGGCACTACAGCCGATCGCCGAAGTGACGGTCAGATTGACCTCAAATTCGCCCGTCTGATCAAACAGATAGGATGGGTTCTGTAGCTTGGAGGAGTCGGCTCCCGCGAAGGTCCAATCCCAGTCGACGATGGTAGAAGTAGCCACCGTACTGTTGTCGCTAAAGTCGATGGGGAAGGGCAAACAGCCTTCCAAACCGGTACTGCTAAAGTCGGCATCGGGTACTTCCCCGATGCGAATGTAATCTTCTTTGAGTAAGGAGTCGCGGCAAACACCGTTGTCGAGGTAGAGCATCACGTCAAAAGTACCCGGTGTGGTGTAGGATACTTGTGGCGCCAGATCGGTACTCGTCGGGGTATCGGCCCCCTCAAAGTCCCAGCGGAAATCGACGATGGGACTGCTCGAACTTTCTTCGAAGTTAAAGGCCGTCGTCAGATCGGGGTCGTTGCAAAACAGGGTCTCGGTCGCACTAAAATCAAAGGTCATCCCCTCGATATTGATCTCGTCGGGCCCCTCCAGGATGCGTTCGCAGCCCTGCAGGTTGGCCAGGATCAGCTTGGGGGTAAAATCCCCAAAATTCTCGTAGTTAAAGACGAAGGAGTCGGAGCTCACGCTGTAAGTGGTATCCAGCACGCCATTGCCAAAGTCCCAGATGAAATCGTATTCCTCCAGAGACTCCCCCACGAAGGAGACCCGACCGGGCAGACAGCTTTCGAGCACCGTATACTCAAATTCTCCGACGGGGCCTTCGAGCGTGATAAAGTCTTCCAATCGAATGCTGTCCACACAACCCTCCGCACTGGACACGACCAGGCTCACGTCGTAGACGCCGGGTTCGGTGTATACCTTGGGGGGCGATTCGAGATTGGAAGACCCACTATCGTCGCCAAAGTCCCACTGGAATTGGGTAGCGTACTGGGAAAGGTTTTCAAAGTTCACCAGCATTGGAGGACAAGTCCCCAAGGTATTATCAGCCGTAAAATTGGCCACTGGGTTGGCGATCAGCAGTGGGTCCGGCATACAGTAGGTGCTATCGCAACCCTGAGGATCGGCCACCGTCAGACAAACCGTGTAGCTGCCTTCCGCCGCGTACTGGTGGTCGGGATTGGGATCGGTCGAAAAATTTCCGTCGCCAAAATCCCACAAATAGGTCAGGTTTTGTCCAGTCGAAGTGTTGTTGAAGGGAACGGAAGCCTGGGTACAGCCCAGTTCCTGAACGTTAAAGCTCGGTACCGGAATGGAGATCACCACCGCATCCCGGTATACCCGCCGCTCCTCACAACCGTTTTCATCCTCCACAATCAAACGCAGGGTATAGACCCCATCCTCGGTATAGGTATAGCTCGGATTTTGCTCCCGGCCAAAGTCGCCCGTACCGTAGCCCCAGGACCAGCGAACGATTTCGCCCCCCGTCGAGGTAGATTGATCCTCAAACTGGATGCTACCCGGTCCACAACTGTAAAAGCTCTCGGGCGTCCCCCGGGGATCGACGTCGACAACGTGGATCGTATCGGTAAATTCGATGGTATCGGTACAGCTGTAGATGTCGGTGATGATTAGGGAAATATCAGTGTAAAAACCCGGATCTTCAAAGACGATGGTGGGGTTCTTCGCTCGATCGGTGGAGATCAGCCCATCGGGAGCCGTCCAGCGAAACCGATTGGCGCTTTCCGATTCATTTTGAATGGCAATTTCGAAGGCCGGACAACCCAAGTTCTCCGATACCGAGAAGGAAGCGACCGGATCGGTAATCGTGATGGCCTGAACCAGGGTATCCGAA
>CALCCH010000482.1 GCA_937899855.1 uncultured Saprospirales bacterium
ACGGCGACCCTCGAAGATGCGGCAGTCCAACTGAGTAATGGCTCGACCTACGGAGCGGCCACCGAATTTTTCTGGGACTTTGGGGATGGTGCGAGCAGTACGGAGGAAGCGCCCCGCCACCGTTACGCGGGGAGTGGGACCTACCGCATTCAGTTGCTGGTGGTCGACGATTGTGGGCGGGACAGTACGGCGCAAACGGTAGCGCTCGTGATCGCTGGCTCGACGCGTGGGGCGGCGGAAGGTACGCTGCATTTGTTTCCCAATCCCAGTAGGGGGGCATTTGACCTCTACATCGAGGGGGCGGCGGCGGGGCCGGTGGCTTACACTTTTTTCAACGTGCTGGGCGAAGTCCAAGAGCGGGGCACGCTGATGCTGCGGGGTGGAGCGGCGACGCAGCGGTTTGAGCGGACGGACTGGCCGGCGGGGACCTACTGGCTGCGGGTACAGGGCGTGGGGTGGCAGATGCAACGGCGGGTGGTATTGGTGGATTGATTGGTCAACAATTCCTATCTTTGCGTCGCACTGATACGACCCTACGATTTGGACCAACCACATCACAAAAATCCCCTATTTTCCCCTACCGTTCTGAGTTGGGGCGTGCTCCTGCTTTTGAGCCTGGTTTGGGGCAGTTCCTACATTTTGATCAAAAAAAGCCTGGTGGCTTTTGCCCCGGAGCAACTGGCCTGCTTGCGGATTAGCATCTCCAGCCTGGCCTTCCTCCCCATCTTTTTATGGCACTTCCGACGGGTCGACTGGTCCAAAACGCGCTACCTACTGGTGGTGGGCTTGGCCGGCAGTTTTATCCCCGCTTTTTTGTTTTCCATTGCCCAAACCGAACTGAGCAGCTCCCTGGCGGGTTTGCTGAGTTCGCTCACGCCACTGTTTACCCTCCTCCAAGCCATTCTAATCTTTGGGATGCCCTTCGCCTGGAATAAGGTGGTGGGGGTGACGCTGGGCTTGGTTGGGGCCACCTTCTTGGTGTACCTCGGGCAGACGGAGGGGTCGGGAAATATTCGTTACGCCGTGCTGGTCATCATGGCCACCTTTTTGTACGCCTACAGCTCCAATACCGTCAAGGCCCACTTGCAGGACATGAATCCGCTCACCCTGAGCTCAACGGCCTTCGTGCTCGTGGGGCCCGCGGGTTTGTTGATGCTGTTCCAGACGGACTTTGTGGAGGTCGTGCAAACGCACCCGGCGGGTTGGCTTTCGCTGGGCTACGTGACCTTGTTGGCCCTGGCGGGTACGGTGATGGCCTCGTTCCTATTTTTCTGGCTCGTACAGCTCACCAACCCCGTTTTTGCCTCTTCCGTGAGCTACCTCATCCCCATCGTTGCCCTGGGCTGGGGGGCCTTAGATGGGGAGGTGATTACCGCTTTTCACCTGATCGGCATGGTCCTCATTCTGATCGGCGTCTACCTTTCCCGACGTTAAAGTTGGGTGGAAAGATGGTTTTTATATAAATCTATTTTTTATTTTTGCCCTGCTTAACCACACCAATCCATGAGTCAGCGCATCCCCCATTTGTACGTCGCCCCCAGCCCCCTGGGAGGACGGGGCGTATTTACCGCCAAACGCATCCCCAAAGGCAGCATCATCGAAGTCTGCCCGGTACTGGTACTCCCGCCCGGACAACTTCCGCACATCGACAAAACGGAACTGTTCAATTACTACTTTGAGTGGGCGGAAAACTCCAAGAGTGGGGCCCTGGCCTTGGGTTACGGATCGCTCTACAACCACTCTTACGCCCCCAATGCGCACTACCGGGCCGATATGGTCATGGATACCATCGACTTTTACGCGCTCCGAGCCATTCCCGCGGGGAACGAGATTTTTGTCAATTACAACGGTACGCCCAAAGACGATGCCCCGCTGTGGTTTGAACCCACGCTGGTGGCGAAAAAGAAAGCAAAGCAGTAAGGAAAATGATGGGGTGAGCCGCTAGGGCTTAAACCAAGAGGCGTACATCAGATAGCTATCGGCAATTCGCTCGACGGTATCCCCCAATTGTTCGGGGCTCAAGGCTTTGACCTTGCGGGCGGGTATTCCCGCGTAGATGAAACCCGGTTCGAGCTCCGCTTTTTCCAGGACGACGGCACCCGCCGCTACCAGACAATGCGAGGGCACCACCGCGTGGTCCATGACGATGGCCCCCATCCCAATCAGGGCGTGGTCGTGGATGGTACAGCCGTGGATGATGGCCTTGTGGCCAATCGAAACGCTGTTGCCGATGAGGGTTTGGGAACGTTGGTAGGTACAGTGGAGGACGGCTCCGTCCTGGATGTTGACCTTGTTGCCGATGCGGATGGCGTTGACGTCGCCCCGGATTACGGTTTGGAACCAAACGCTACAGTCATCCCCCATCACCACGTCACCGACGATGGTGGCATTCTCGGCGAGAAAGCAGTTTTTTCCAAAGACGGGCGAAACGCCCTTTACAGGTTTGATGAGTGCCATATTCCAGAGATGAAACTATTCTTCGGGCCATTCGCGCAGGGGCCGCAGGGTATAGCCTTCGGCTCGCAAGAGGGCTACCACTCCCGCGTCGCCCCCCAAGTGGCCCGCTCCTACGGCAAAGAAGGTCACCTTTTCCCGCATCATCTTTTCCATCACCGGAATCCAGTTGCGGTTGCGGTTGTTGAGCATCACGTCCTCATATTCTCCGAGCCCTCCTTCTTCGTCCTCAAACATGGCTTGCATGCCCTCCAAGTCCTGGGCCTTGTACAGCCGGACCATCTCAGCAAACTGATCGCTGTCGGTGTTTTCCTCACTTCGAATCGACTCGACCAACATCTCAGCTTGTACGGGGTAGGGAATGCTATCAAAAATGCTCATTTGGTATTCGATCGTCTCCAAACCCGCGGTCTCGAGCTGATCGGTTTCGGCCATTTTCATGAATTCCATTTCGTAAGACTTGACCTTACCACTCTGCAAACCACCGCCTTCGCCCGCACTCATGGCGGAGAGAAACATGGGCTTGACCCGTTCGAACAACATCAGGGGCATGCCAACTTTTTGAAAGTGCGCATCCACCATTTTGTAGTCCTCTTCGCTGAGTAAATCCCGCAAACGCGTTCCCCCATCCATCATTGAGCTGCCGATGAGCGAAAGCATGGTCCCCAAGTTGTTCATCTCCTTGAGGTCGATCTCAAAAGCGACGCGCTCGCTGCGGTCAAAGGCCTTTTCGGGGGCTGTGGTGAGGAAAATATCGTCGATACCGATCTTGTGGATGGTGCCGTAGAGGTAGGAAGGCTCGCTGAGGTCCCGCCCCGAGATTTCCCAAAGCAGCGAGTTTTCGGGATTATCGGCACCCGCTTGGGCCAGGCTATCGGCCGTGGGGCTGACCTGGGCCGTTCCTCGAAGAGTCGATAATAGTAAAAGGTATAAGAGGCTGATGTACTTCATATCTGTTCTTTTTTCCCTTTCCTTTCTGTGTATTCCGCCTCTTTGTTAAAGGATTGTACAAATATTAACGAATTCTTTTGCCATTTGCCCCCGCTCCAAAAACAAACGCGTCGGCCCCACGGAAGGAGGCCGACGCGCTCGGAGCATTCGCGCGGTGCTGGAATTACTGCACCACCAACTTGCGAACGACTTTAGCCGTTTCGGTTTGTACCTCCAGGAAGTGGATCCCGGCGGGTACTTCGGCAATGTTCAAGGTCAGCGAAGCATCGGCCTCCTCCAACTCGCGGGTCAGCAGTTCGCGACCGTCCACGCTCATCAGGCGGATCACGGCGGCACCGCGGTCCAGATCCCGCAGGCTCAGGTAAACCACGTCTTGCGCGGGGTTGGGATAAAGGGCGATATCGAGACCAGAAGCGGGAGCATCCGTTGAGGTATCCAACTCCCCGGTGACGATGGTGACGGCTTCCGCACAAGCCTCACCAGTACTCGTACTGGAGGTCACGCAGGCCGTATTGGTGATGGAGTAGAAATTATCGAAGAATTCGACGTTATCCACGTACCAACCTTCTCCACCGACGGCGCCATCGCAGGCCATACGGAAGCGGAAGATCACGCTCTGACCAGAGTAGCTGCTCAGGTCGATGACCGTCTGGAGGTAACCGTTGCTATTTCCACTGAAGGCTTCCCGACCGGAAATCGTACTGGCCTGGTTGACTTCGATGGTGCTGTTGTAACCATTCTGGGTCATTTCACTGCCCAAATCTTCCCAAGTCAGGCCTTCGTCGGTCGAAATCTCGACCACACCACCATCCCAGGTAGCTTCGGTATTGTACCAATGCCAGAAGCTCAGGGCGGGGCTATCACCGTCGAGCAGTACGCTTTCCGACAGGATGAGGTACTGATCCGATTCGGTTTCGATATCGGGAGCAAACCAGGCATTATCCCCCTCGAAGGGGTTGTTGCTAACGACCGACCATTCGGCGGCACCTACGGGGTTTTCCAAACGCCAGTTGTCCGTACCCGCTTCAACACCGTCCTCTAATGCAACTACTGAGAAGGGCTCATCGGCCAATTGTAGCTGGTAGGTACAAATGGTGGAATTGCCCGTCATCATACTTCCCAGCTCGATGGTAATCTCGCCATTGGCAAAGGTCGTATTGGGGCAGCTGGAGGAGCCTTCCACGTAGCTGGTTCCTTCGGGGATCAGGTCACTGACGGAGATGTCGGTCAGCAGTCCGGGCGTATCGTTGGTGATTTCGAGGGTGTAGGTGACCACGTCGCCGGCTTCGGCGCTGGCCACAGCGGTTTTCTTAATCTTGAGAATTTGGCTACACGCATCGGGCATGTCAAAACTTTCGTTACCACCAGCTCTAGCGCTGAAACCCATTCCCCGGCGCGCAAAAGTTTTCCAAATCAAACAGACGTTCGCTCCACCGTTGTTGGCCACGTCGGCGGCGATAATGGCATCCCGGGAGTCCAGGAAGGTGGGGTTACAGGGTTGTAATTTGAGGCCATCGAGGACCAACTGCATGGCGATGTTATTTCCTTTGTCGCCAAAGTAGAAGTCGGAGCTAAAGCCGTATTCATCGATCAGGTCCCAGTACAAATCCCAGATGGTGACGGCCCACACCGAGCCCACACCGTGAGGGGCCTGCTCAACGACGACACTGGCATAAGTGTGCGGATCGATGTCCATATCCCGACTGTAGGGGTATCTACGAATACCCGTACCCGAAGTAGGCTCACGCAGCGCGTAGGTTCCAATGCCCCGACGTTGCTCGGCAATATCGTTTTCGGTGGTCAGCATGGCGAGGGCAAACCAGTCGCTCCAACCTTCTCCCGCTTGTTCGCGGTTGGACAGACAGCCACCACCCTGCGAAGGCCCTCCCGTCAGACGAATGGAGATGCCGTGCGTATACTCGTGGATGATGATCCCGTTGTCCAGATCGCCATCGATGGCGGTGGGGCCGGGAACCGGGATTTGAGCATTTACGGAGAGTCGTACTTGCAGCTCATCGTCGAGTGCCACCTTTAACGTGTTGCAATCGTCCCGCGACATCATCACGGCCGGAATCGTCACCTGATCGCCAACGACACCGGGCGCCATCCCAAAGGGTGGAGTACCATCGTTGTTGCAAATGATCACCGCAATGGCCCCTTCGTTTTCGGCGGCCAGCGATTTGAACCCAAATTCGCAGTCCCCCCGGTCGATCATCGCGATGTTGCCGGACAGTTCGGCTCCGTTGATAATGTCTTCACAAACATCGGCTCCATTGCCAATGCCATCGTCGGCCAGTACCACCTTACCGGCGAGCGGAGGGGTGGGGACTTCCGCCCCAAAACCAGCGGGTACCATGACGTAAGTGCCCGCCACCGTGGCGGGCTCCTCTACAATTACCGCAGCGTTGGGGGGTAACTGCTCATCAGTCCAGATGTACATCTGCATCCGAGCACCGGAGCCATCGGCACCGGTACCGAAGTTGGCGTTGTTGCGGCCACTACCGTCGAGCGCTTCGGCGCGGACGTAATCGCCTTCGATTCCTCCGTTGTTGTAGTTGTTAACCTGAAAGTTACCCGAAGCTTCGTCAAAACCGTACTGGTACCACATGTCGTGCATCACGTTGTTCCAGTAAAAAAGGTTGACCACGGCGGGGTCAACCTGGGTGTAGGGCTTTTCGGTCGACAGATCGAGCGGATAGTCAAAATCGAGGCTGGGGCCACCATCGGGCTCGTCCCCAGCGGATTCATTTTGGTTGAAAATGTCGTGATAGGCGTGGACGTTGTTTCCACGGGTGATGGTGTACTCGGCGCCCGTGGCACCGTTGACGTCGTGCCAGCCAAAGGGCGAGGCGATTGGATCGGACGGATCGGTAATCAGATCGCGGTTGCCGTGAATGGGGCTTTCGATCGGCACGGGATAAACGCGGTAGGAATTGGCCCGGGCGTTGGTTTTGGCCAGCGGGGAAGCCGTCGTTTTGGGTGCGGACATCGCCGCCACTGGACCGTGGGCGTGCGGGTGCGCTTTGGGAGCGGCCGCCGCTTTCGGGGCGGGCTCGGTAGCCGTCAGGGCGTGCGGATGGGCCTTGGGAATGGCCGGTGTTTTCGGCCCAAACTTGGTGGTTATTGGGGCGTGGGTATGGGGAACGGAGCATTCGGAAGAATGATCAAATTCGCAGTGGATCACCTGGTTGTGGTGAGCCAGTACCGTTCCAGTTTGGGCGTCTATCCGGGCGTTCCACCAGTTGTAAGCGTCCAGCTCGTAGAGCTCCACCCGCCAAGCCAAACGCACCGACCGGTCTTCCATGGTTTGGTAGACCAACCGCACGGGAACGGGCTCCAGTGCAAAGCCATCGGGGCTAAAGACGTAGTACTGGTCATTGATTTTTTCTTGCAGCTTTACCGTCACATCCGTCCGCTTCTGAAAATGGAGCAGGACCGCTTCGATGGCCTCAGCGGGGCTCAGGGTCGGCGTAGTGGTATTGATGCGGGACTGGAGATCCGATACAAAACGATTTCCCATGCTCAACACCTGGCCATCCGGCAGGATATTGACGTTGGTGATGGCCTGTTCGACGGCAATACCGGCGTATTCCTGTTGGAGGTAAACGTGGGTAACCCCGTTGTGGCGGGAGGAGTATAAATCGCTGACGCGATAGTTGCCCAGATCGGCTTCGGTCAGTTGCAGTTGATCTCGACTCTTTTCAAGATGTCGAAGTGCAACGTCCAGTGGGCCCTGTTGCTGGGCGACGCTAACCGTCGACCAAGCACACAGCACAAACAGCAGCGCAAAAAATGGGGCAGAGTTAAATTGCTTCATTTTGGTTTAGTAATTAGATGGTCAAAGTAAAATTGAGTTACAAATGCATGGTAAAATAGGCACTTTGCTGGACTTAGCTAAAAATTATCAGGTTTAGCGTCAGATAGCTGTCTAAACTGAGCCACCCAAAAAGGGTCCCCGCAAGCGAACTGCCTGCGGGGACCCTAAGCTGCTAAAAACACCTCGCCTACTGTAGCACGACCTTGCGGACCACGCGGGTCCCCTCGGTCTGGATGTGGAGCAGGTAAATCCCCGGATTGTAGCTACTCATATCGAGGTCGTAAAAGGCATTGGTGCTACCCAGTACCCGCCGTTCCAAGGTCCGCCCGTCGAGGGCGCTGATGCGGAGTTCGGCTTCCTCGCTCTTGTCGCTACTCAGTTGCAATTGCAGCTGACCAGAGGTCGGGTTGGGGAACAGGTAAACTCCCAACTGCTCGACGGGGTCGATGGTAGCGGTACTACCGTCCCGCTCGGCAATGGTGTAGCCCGAGGAGCAAAACTCCGTCTGTAAATCGGAAGTCGCACAGGCCTTATTGACGTAGAAGGTGGCATCGGAAAACAGCTTGATGTCGTCGATGTACCAGCCCTCTTCGGATCCCGTATTGTCGCAAATAAAGCGGAATCGAATTTTTACCTCTTCCCCCACAAAATCACTGAGGTCAATGATGGTGTGGACGTAGCCGTTGCTGTTGCCCGTAAAGCTGGCCCGTTGGGTCAGGATACTGGTCTGGCTTTCGTCGTGGCGGGCGGGATACGGATTAGTGACTATGTAGGCGCCCAGGTCAAACCAGTCGCCCCCCGATTCGAGTTCCATTTCCACGATGCCCCCATCCTTAGACAGTTCGGTATTGTACGAGTGCCAGAAGGACAAGATCGGCTGAGGCCCTTCCAGGAGAATGGGATCGCGCGTACTGAGTCGCTGGTCCGACTGGCTGGGGACGTTTTCGGCAAACAGGGCCGAACTGCCATCGCGACCGGCACCGGGTACGGGCGTCCAGCGGGTGATGCCGAGGCTGGCCGAGGAGCGCCAGATGTCGTTGTTGATGCTGTCTCCCGTTTCCGAAATTTCGGGAAGCGAGCGGCCCTGGGGAGTCGTCTGGAGTTGGTAGCTGCAACGGACCGTATCGCCGATAGCTAGATCGTCGATGGATAAGGTGAGGGTATTGTCCTCCACCGTAGCGCCCGCACAATCAAGTGAGCCGTCCACCAGGCTGGTGCCCTCGGGGAAGACATCGGTGATGATCACGTTGGTTTGTGGCTTGTTGGTCGCGTTGACGATATTCAGATTATAGCTGATGATATCACCATCCTCAATTTCTTCGGTCGCCATTTTATCCACTTTTACAAAGGTGAAACAGGAAGGCGGAATGACAAAATCTTCGAAGGGATTGCGCTCATCCCCAATGAGGCCGGGTCGGGCCAGAAAGCCAAAGCCCCGTCGCGCAAAGGTCTGCCAGATCATACAAACATTCGCCCCGTCGTTGTTGGCCACTTCGGCTGCGATGATGGCATCACGCGACTCG
>CALCCH010000483.1 GCA_937899855.1 uncultured Saprospirales bacterium
CCACTACGAGTTGAGTGACCACCTAGGCAACGGGCGGGCGGTGATCGCGGAGGGGGATTATGGCTTACAGGAGGTGCGGCAGTATGCGGATTATTATCCCTTTGGTTGGGAGCTACCGGGGCGGCACTTTACGACGGCGCTGGAATACCGCTTTGCCTACCAGGGGCAGTATGCGGAGAAGGATGAGGAGACGGGCTGGCTGGCTTTTAACTTGCGGAGTTACGATCCGCAGGTGGGGCGGTGGATGACGATTGATCCGTATGAGCAGTATCACAGTCCGTATCTGGCGATGGGTAATGATCCGATGGGGTGTGTGGATCCGGACGGTGGATTTGATATTCCACCCGCAACAGGTGATTTTGTGAATGGGCAAGTGCATACTGATGTGGATGGAACGTGGCTGTTCCAAAATGGAGATTGGATTGGAATCGGTAATACCGTCGGATGGAATTTTATGGGTGGAGCTCCTAATGCTGCTTTTGCATACGAAGTCGGTGGTGGCGCATTGAGCCCCGGCCATGCTCTACTGATTGATATTGAGACGGGCTTGGGTTACGAGATTTTTCATCCGATGGAGGATGGGGAGATCGTGAACGGAATTGGACACTTTTTCCGTATAGGAGAAAAAGCTAGTGCTCACTATACCTGGCAAGTCTTTGAACCGGGAACAATCACCCCGTACGAAGGAGATGATGCCGAAAACTTAGGGCTCAACTTCTGGCTCGAAGGAGGTATTGGTGGTGCTCCCAGAGGTTTGAACGGTCTGGAGCTAGACTTTCAAACGATTGAAAATATTCAAGATACCAGAAAGAGACACAATAGAAACGTGGAATCTCCAATTGGGCATCGTTATATTGCATGGGGAGTATGCTCTACTTATGCATGTGATTTAATTGATGTTGGGAATAATAGACTTTGGCGCTACCGAGGGCGATTAAGACTACCAGCCCAAAGCCACAACATGTGGCAGTCACAGATATTCGACCGAAAAGTCACGAATCCATTTTTACTGGAAAATAACATGCCGTCAAATTGAATAAAGTAATCATCCCAATTTTTGCTCTGATCTTTACCGCCTGTATCTATCCTTCAAAGCAGTGTAATGATCACCTATTTTATGATACGCTACACGAGTATCGCGAGGATTTATGCGCTGCCCATAGGAATTGGGTTTACAAGTTAGACTCATCTAAAGTGATTTATGCTTGCCATGATTACACCGCCCAAACCACATTCATCATTGCTGATCATGATTTGGAGTCTGAATACGATCGGATTTCTTTTTTACAAACTAGGCTTCATAATTGGGTGATGGATTATGAGAATACCCATATTGTGGGAGTGGGATCTCGTGACCAAGTTCAATTGATTCGAATAAATGTTCTCGATAAAACATTGGAATGGATTGCGGATTTACCAAACGACAACTACTGGTTTTCCGAGCATCCAATATCGAAGAACAACCGAATTGTTTTTCATTCCAAAGAGAAAATTTTATGTTATGACCTTGACGCCAAAAAAATGGTCAAACAAGTTGACGTACGCTGTACTGGTGCTCCCGTTATCTCAAAGGATGGTAGTAATTTTTTGTACGTCAATAGTGGAAAAGTATACCTCGGGTATTTGAATACTGATCGGGTTGATAAGTTGTTGAATCCAGCGCCACTCCGAAATTACAGAGTTATTGATGCATTCTTTGGGTCTGGTGAATCGGTTATTGTGAAAGGAGTTATCAACTTTGGTGTAAAGGCACTTGAACAAGTTGAGTATCGGACCATCCGCAACGGTAAAGTAGAAGGAACCTGTGAGATCAAAGTTAAGAAAGGATTGAGGTATCACTAGAAGCCGATTGGTGACTTTACCATTTGCTGGTTGGAAATTCTTCTAAGTATTTTATCAGCCCTGAGTATCTTACTCGGGGCTTTTTTATTCCCTTCACCCCCACTATCCATCCACCAATAAATTTGTCTGCCCTCTGGCACCAGCTGCTGTACCCTCACGTTCTTTTTTAACTCTTTAACAGCGTTATTCTCCCACTATTTTTGTATCTTTATACAAGTGCTAATCGAAATGCCCAACCAGGTATTTCCCTTCCCTACCTAATTAATCTTTACCAACTATTTGGATGGCCCAACCGCTCGTCGCTTAGTGCCATCCCCCGTACTGGACCCTCTCCATTTGGCCTTGCTGATGGCTGGCTCCAGTACCCTGCCCGCTGGCTGGCTACCGCGCTTCGGTGGCCCATCAGCCCAGTGCCCCGGGCTTACTGACGTATTGATTAATTCACTAAATATCTAGTTATGTTTCACTGGAAAATTTCTTATTGCACAGTCCTACTGCTGACGCTATTCGACTTTAGCGCTTGTCAAAAAGAAGCCCTCTTAACACCCCCGGGCCAAGACGAAATGATCCCCCAAGCCCTTATCCACAACAGCACCGCCGCCGCTGCAAGTGGCGAATCCTGCTCTTGTCAGATGCGCATCCGATCCTGGTCGCAGATGGGTACGCAAACCCAGGTGGACTACGGACCCATCATCCCCGGTCAAGCCCTACCGGGCCGCATCCTCAATCCGGTACTGGGCCAATGGTACAACCTCGACCCGCAGTACATCACCAGCAACCAGGAGGTCCAACTCGTTCCCATCAATGCGGTGGGCGGTGGCTTGGGCATTGTACGCATCAACATCAAGTGCGATCCCGAGTACCGCAATTTCTTCCCCGTAGCCGTCAACAATCCCGTCCACTTTACGCCCCGCTGTGCGGAATACTGCGCCTGTGACCTTACCATCCACAGCATGGACGCTCCCAATGCGATTGGTTTTTCTTCCGTGAAAACGAATGGGGGCAGCGTGGTTCGCAACTCGGAAGGGGGGGTACTGGAGCGAGAAGGAAGCCTCGTCTTTCCCCTTGATTTTCCCTTCCCCAAACTCAAAGAAGACTGCCAAAGCTTTCCATTTAAGCTCGTCGCCTTTGGTCCTTCGGGGCCAGTGGATGGGATCTTTGACGTCACGGTAAATTGTGGGGGAAACAGCAAAAACTTTAATATGCAATCCGACCTACTCCCCGCCAGCCACGTCATCGGAAGCGATTGCGAGGTCTACGACCTCACCGCCGGCGAAACCCCACCCTGCTTCTGCAACTGTACCGTCAGCATCGACGGTGGGCACGCCTACATCACCGAAGGGGGCGTCCTCACGCCCGCCGGCCCCGCCACCATCCACGTCGACATCGACGAACCCGACCTCTGCATCAGCGGCGAACACGCTCCGGGGGATCAATTCTCCCAAATGATCAACGTCCAACCCGGCAATTCCATCTTCGTTTCCTTCGAAAACGAAACGGGGGGCTCCATCCTGACTTCCCCCTCCTTGACGGTCAACTGCGACGGCCAATCGGTACAAGTCAATACCCTGGCCACCAATGGCCTGCCCACCGAAATCTCGATCGACGAGGATTGTATCCCCGACGATCCCAATACTTCTCTGGGGGGCTTTTAGGGGAGCCCAGCCATTTGCTCCAACTCCAACGGTAGTTACAAATAGTGTTTTAGCCAGGACCCAGCCAGCCAACGAGGTCGGTACCTGGTGCTCCGAAGGGACTTCCCTTCGGAGTTTTTTATGGGGGGCTGCTCGCTTTCCCGTCAAATTCCTTACTTTTAGTGATCGGCCCGGAGGCCCAAGCCCCGGCGACATTAATCACGAGAACGCCACGCCATGAGAAACCTACTTTACGCCGTCCTGCTGTTGCTGGTCGGTAGCAGCGTCGAGGGGCAAGAAAATGCTGCCGCCATTTTCACCCACGACCTTTCACCCCGCATCGCCAATTACGAGATCA
>CALCCH010000484.1 GCA_937899855.1 uncultured Saprospirales bacterium
GCAAGACCTCGGCTACTCCGCCCTCTACACCCTCCTGCCCCCTCCGGGCACACCCGTTTCCCCCGCCCTCATCAACCACTACCAAACCGCCGTCCGCCAACTGGCCCAGCTCCAAATCCGTGGCGCCGTCGGGCTCGACTATTCCCTCTGCTACCCCCGCGACCGCTTCGACCTCCAGTCCATCCGCTGGGATTTCAATACCTTCAAATACTACTTCCTTAAACTCCTCCAAATCCCCTTCGACGAGCAAGCCCTCGAAAATGACCTCGAACGCTTCGCCGCCTACCTGCTCGAAGCCGATGGCCCCTATTTCATGTTCCGGGACTTTCAGTCGCGCAACATCATGATCCACCACGAGCGAGTCTACTTTATCGACTACCAGGGCGGTCGTCGCGGTGCCCTGCAATACGACCTGGCTTCCCTCCTCTACCAGGCAAAGGCCCAAATTCCCGCCGACCTGCGTGCCCAACTCGTCGATACCTACCTAGCCGAAGCCCAGACGCTGATCTCCCTCGACCGCGATCGCTTTATTGCCCATTTCCACGCCTTCGCCCTCGTTCGGTGCATCCAAGTGCTGGGGACCTACGGCTTGCGGGGCCTCTACGAACGCAAAAGCCACTTCCTAGCCAGCATTCCTTTTGCCCTCCGCAATCTTCAAGACCTCCTCCAACGGGTCCGTATCGACCCTCCCCTCGACGAACTCTGGACCGCCCTCCGACGGGTGACCGAACGAACCGCCGAGTTCGAACGACAGGCCCTCCGGCAAAGCTCGGAAAGTCCCCTGACCGTTTACGTCAGTAGCTTTTCCTACAAGTACGGCGCTCCCGAAGATCCCTCCGGCAACGGCGGTGGTTTTATCTTCGACTGCCGCTGCCTGCACAATCCCGGTCGCTACCAGCCCTACCAAACCCTCACCGGACTCGATCGCCCCGTGATCGAATTTTTGGAGGCGCGGAGCAATATCCAGTCCTTTTTGCAAAATGCCTGGATGCTCGTCGACGAGGCGGTGCAGAACTACCTCGAACGGGGCTTTAGCTCGCTAATGGTCAGCTTTGGTTGTACGGGGGGGCAGCACCGTTCGGTCTACGCGGCAGAACGGACGATGGCTTACCTGCGCGAGCGCTACGGCTTACGGGTGGAACTTCGCCACTGGGAGAGTACGGAGGAACGCGACCATTGGAAAAAGGCGTGAAGGGTTATTCGCTAATGAGCTGGTTCATCAAATCTTTAAAATCTCCGACCTTGCGGTACATGCGGTCTTGGTAGCCCACGGCACTGAATTTTAGGTTCCAGACCTGATCGTTGCGCGAAAGCAACTCAATGGTGATGTTGCCATAGGCCTGCTCCAGGGCCGATTCGCCCGTTTCCAGGGCTTTGAGTTGGTTGCGGAGCGACGGTTTGAGGTAGTGGCGCTGGAGGTTTTCCACCCACTCACCGTTGGTGTAGGTCCGGGTATCGGAAAGGTAGTTGCGGTAGTTGAGCTTGAGGACCTTTTCTTTGAGGTAGTCAAAAAAACAGGTACAATCCCGTTGGCTGTACTGGGTGTGGCGGAAAAAGATGACAAAACCACGGGCCGAAGGGGTCTCTAGGAAGTACAGCGCATCATCGTTTTGCTCGCCATCGACCACGTAGATGGCGTGCTGGTCATTGAGCCAGTCGCAGAGGCGTCGGCGGACCAGGGTTTTTTTCCAGTGCTCGTAGGCGACTTTTTCTTCCTCGCTACGCTCGATGAGTTCGTGGATCAGGGGCTGCGAAGGCGAGCTCTGCTCGGTCGCTTGAAAAAGACTCTTAAAGTAATCCCAGATTTTGGACATTCGTCGTGGTCTTGTTTGGTCGTGGTACTGCGGAGCCGGTGTTTTTGGAAAGGCCCTGCGTTTTAACGCAGAGAGGCGAGACTTGGTTGAGCGAGGATAGGGCTTTTGTGCCTTCGGTAGGGGGGAAAAGTGAAGCGTCCCCGATCCGTAGATCGACGACGCTCCGAAAATGGTGCCCCGCTTTGCGGGGCAAAGGGGTTCGATTATCGCTGAATCAGCAACTGGCTGGTGTGCAGCAATTGGGTATCGGCGAGGATACTGGCCAGGTAGAGTCCTTCCGGTAAGCCGCCCAAATCGAGCGTCTCCCATTGGGCACCCCGGTCCCGGCTACCCCAATTGTCGCGGTACACCATCCGGCCCTGAATATCGTAAAGGCGTACTTCGAGTTGACCCACGGCCCGCTCCAAGTCCAGCCGCAGCTGGACCTGATCCCGAACCGGATTGGGCGACCACACCGGTGCGGGGCTGCTGGTACCCAGTCGTGGCCCACCCGAATCGAGCTGCTCGATCTGCCCCAGTACGCAGGGACAATCGAAATAAATCGTCATCCGGTTTTGGGAGGGCGCCTCAAAGATCCATTTACCCGATACGGGATCGTAGGTCGGCACGCGGTCCTTGCCCCGGTAGCGGGCAAAACTCATCATACAATTTGCGGGAAAACACTCGTTGTTGTCGATACAAGTATTGCCAAATGAACGGGCCACCCGGACCAGCGCCGCCTGGTACTGCCGCCTGGCATCCTGCTCATCGCTGGCACAAACCCGAATCCGGGGAAGCCCGATGATCGTTACCCGTCCCCGGGACTCAGAACCACAGACCAGGCTGTCGACCGTGTCGTTGAAGTCGGGTTCCACCTTGCTGTAGCGCTCCAGATGGGCCAGATCGTAGATCGTGGCCTGGTTGCTGATTTCCTGTGCCCCCAGTGGGACGCACATCACAAGGAGTAGGAAGAAGAACGTTCCTCCCGCAAATAATTTGTTTAATAGGGTTTTCATGTAGAACCTTTTTAATCATTAATGGAATAACGATCTAAAAATCACGAATCCCCTCCAAAGGGTTGGTTACACCTTTGGGACAAACTTCTACGGGTGCCAGCTGTGTCTACCTCAGGGCCGAACCACCACCAATCGTTGGGGGTACTGCCGGCCTTCGTAGGTCAGGATACAGGCATAGTGTCCCGGGGTTAAGTCGCTGGTAAGCAGTGGAATGCGGTGACTACCGGCGGGCAATTCTTGTGGGGGCATCAGGTCTTGGAGTGGCCGGCCACTGGTCAGGTCGTAGAGTTGTACGGCTACGGTACCGGCGCGGGGCAGTTCGAGCTGGCAGAAGACTGGCGCTCCGTCGGTAGGGTTGGGGGAAAGTTGTACACTGGGAGGTGCCGTATCGTGGGAAGAGTTGGCGTAGCGGCCACCACCTCCGGAGCTTCCCCCTTGTGAATTTCCTTTGTGCTCGAAGCCTCCACTTTCGCAACGGAGGGTGGCATCCTTATCGATAATGATGATGTGGAGCTGGCTCTGCCGACCGCCAGAGACGCTAGTGAAGGCGAAGAGCTGTAAATTGGCGAAGAGGAAAGGACGAATACCAACGGAGATAAAATTCTCCGGGGTGGGGGAGAGGTGCAGGGGGTCGAGGGTTATCTCCAAGTTGAGGACACTCACCCGGTAGAAATCCAACAGGGGATTGTTGGTGTGGGGCCACTCGAACTGGATGGTGTTCCAGCTAAAGCCAGCGATGTTGGGGTTGGGGGCTTTGACTTCTTCCCCGTCAACGGGGTATTGGCTGAGCTGTTGTCGGTCGAAGTTGGTGTGGATCGAGTCGATGATGGCGGGAATGCGTTCGGTGGTCAGTCGGTAACAATTGGTGCGGTCCTGAGCCTGCGTAAGGGACGTAGCTAGCAGGAAAAGGAGACCGAATAAGGCTTGTAAAGTGGTCTTCATGGTGGATCTAATTTTATAACCGATTGGCAATTTGTAAAATGGCGGGAGCCACAGGACAAATTTAAAACCGGTTCTAATTATGGAAATGTGATCTAAATTAGCGATCTTCCCACCAATATTTATTACATTTTTTTTAAATTCTTCCCCCAAATTCTCCCGAATTTAAGGACCAAAACATGCATTCTAGTAAATTACTGGAAGTCTTTCAAGTACTAGAGAAAACCGAGATTAAGCAATTGGGGCGTTTTCTACAAATACCGAGCTTTATCCAGATCAAGCAGCGGAACAAAGCCCTATTGTTATTGGAGTATCTACTCAAGTACCACCGCCAGGAAGGCATTCGCGCCCTCGATAAGGAGGTGGTATTCCAGCACGTTTTCCCCGGTGAAAGCTATACGAGCAACAAAATCGACAAGCTCATGGCCCGGCTGCTCAAAGCAGCCAAAAAATTTATCGTCTACACCCACTCCACCCTCGAACACGACGGGGAAGAACAACTGCTGGTACTGGCCCGTTTTTACCGGAGCAGAGAATTGGAAAAACAATTCCAACAATGTATGGCCCAGCTCCAGCGTCGCCAAACCGACCCCCACCATCAGGACGCCGACTTTTACTACCGCCGCTACCTCATCGAACGCGAGGTGACCCACTACGCCAGCCTCTACAACAAACGCCGCGACGACCTCAACCTGCCCCAAACCCTACAAAGCCTCGATGCCTTTTACCTGATCGCCAAGCTGGAATACGCCTGCTGGTCGCTGGCCCAACGCATCTCCGCCCCGCTGGAAGTAGAAAACAGCCTGTCCCTCCTCGACCTCCTCCTACCCCGTATCGCCACCGACTACGCCCCCCATTACCCCCTCCTCCGCCTCTACTACGAAGCCTACCGCCTCCTCCGCTACGACGACGTCAGCGACGGTGCCCAGGTCCTTCAGGAACAACTCACCCTCCTCGGCCCCCAAGTTCCCCTCGAACAACTGCAAGCCCTCCAAGCCATCTACCGCAGCTACATCATTCGCGAGTACAACCTGGGAGAGCAGGAAAGCCCTCAGGAAATTTACGAACTCTACCGCCGTCACCTCGAAGCGGGCTACCTCTATCGCCAGGGCGGTATCCACCCCGGTATGCTGCGCAACATCGTCACCTTTGGCCTCAAGGCCCAGGCCTTTGACTGGGTCTTCGACCTCCTCCAATCCCACCAACACAAAATCATCGGTACCAAACACCCCGAGGAAGTCTACCGCTTCAACCTCGCCAGCTACTACTTTGCCCGTCAAGACTACGCGGCGACCCTCCAAAACCTCGGTGGCTACGAAGAGGATACCTACTACAAGATCGCCGCCAAACGACTCGAACTGCAAGTGTACTTCGAGACCCAATCCGACCTGCTCGAACCCAAAATGACGGCCTTCAAAGTGTTCATCTACCGGGTCTCCAAAAAGGTCCTCCCCGCCGAACCCTACACACGCAACACCAACTTCATCAACCTCCTCCGCCAAATCACCTCGCCC
>CALCCH010000485.1 GCA_937899855.1 uncultured Saprospirales bacterium
CGATTATGGATTGTAGATCTTCTGCGCTGGTGTTCTCAGATTCAATCTAGGAATAGTACTGCTTTACATTATTTACGAGGCGATAGACGATGGTTCCGCTAACCACATTGAGACTGTTGTCCTCGTAGTTGGCAAGGTCAGCGTTATTTTGGATTAATCCGTAGGATGGGTCGTATATTTTGCCACCGTAAGTGATGAAAATGTGATTGATAAAGATGGATCGGGGATCTGTGATATTGCCTTGGCCAGGTATACCAGGATCACCGACACTTGACTTGGCTTCCTCATAATCGCCACCCGGCAATGGAAGAAAGGTTCCTTCCGCATAACCAGACCAATTCTTTACCATAAAATGGTAAAAATCGGATAGCAAGTCAAGCTCGATATCGTCAACGCCAAATTGATTGATGGCATCCACCGACATTTGGGCCTTACTGGCGTTGGTAAGTGGAACTACGGGTGGACTATTGGGCGGAACCGTGCTCATCGCAGTAATGGCGACGCCATTACTTCCGCCGATCCCCAGATCTTTGATCATTGAATTAAACAACTCCGCCATGGCCCCACAACGCCCATCCGCGTCAGGACTTTTTAGCATCGTAGCCAAATCTGAACAACTGTTGTCTGGGTCAATGGAGGCATAATAAGTCATTACTTGATTATCACCCTTTCTACGTACCTCGAAGTTAGTGGATAAGAAAGGAGTGAAAAGCGCGTTCACGATTGTGGCTTCGGCAGCGGGGCCAGAAAGGCCATTGGCATTGCTACAGCCCAGGTGTAAAACTGTTTCAAAAGGGATCGTACTATCAGGTTTTTTGTAAGTAACGTATACCGGGTTGATACTGGTCGCGATCACCTGCCAGTCTGATTCGTTGTTGGAATTGACATTACACATTTTCCAAACGATGGAAAACTCCTCAATGTACCGAATGGTTTCACTGGGAAAGCTAAAGATCATGGCTGGTGATCCGATAGTGGCGGTCTGCGGACCGTAAGTGACCGTTCCGTCGGTTGAAGGACTGAGTTGCAGCGGAGGAAAAGAGAGTACTTCCAGGTTGAGGGAAGAAACACCTTTGATCCAAAGATCGGTGGTACAGTTGGTAAATACCGCCGTAAGCTCTGGTGTGGCACCACTTACGTAGCACACTGGACCGGAGTTGTTGCTTGCCGAGGCGTCCCACTGAGGGATGGGAACTAGGTTGCCATCATACTGTGTGATTTGGTATGTGTCAAATGGGCTGGTGGCATCAAAATTGACCGTTTTTAAGGACTGTGCATTGTATACAAATTCGCTACCCGTCATCCTTAGCGGTTGTTGAGCACTGACTAAATTCAGTGAGATGAAAAATAAAAACAGTGCTAAAGTTTTGGCTTTCATCAGATTTTCTTTTTGCAAATCATTTATTTCACCTTGGTCATTTCCAATTCCTCGGTGTAGCGAACGTCAACTACCTCATTGTCGCGCGTATCTTGATACTCAGCGTAGTATTGTAAGCGAATAAAATCATCGCGCATCTCCAGTATTTCATAGGCTTTACTATTGTGGCTGGTGTAAAGTAAGGCGTCGCTGGAGAATCGGTGGAGGACGAGGATACGGGCCTCCTCGTAGTAGCTGTACAACAAATCATCCATAAGTATGCTGGTTGTAAAAAAGCCTTGGCCCTCCTCCTTGAACTCAGCGTGGTTGTTGGCACTAAACTCCTGAAAGATGGGGCCGTCTTTTTCCAGGTGTGTCGTGTGGAATAAGATGTTCCAATTCCCCAGCAACCGCTCCACCACTTCTTGGTGATTCTCCATAGGGGGGGCGCAGTCATCTTCGGTACAGGAGTGAAAGAAAATACCAAGGCAGAGTAGCGGGATAATGAAAAGAAGTCGCATGGTAGATTTATTTTCTAAAAGTGTATTGGTACAGAATGCCTTGCTCGTCGGAAGTTCCCGGGCTGCCAGAAAGAATTCGATAGTATTCCAGCCTGATCTCATCCTCGGATGAGGACTGGACATTGTACAACTGACTACTTCTCTTCTCCAGCGGTGCAATTCCTATTTCGTCGGGTTTATTTTCTTTGACCAAGCCAAACTTGGCGGAAGACTCGTAGTACGCATGATAAGCATCAAAACTTTGACTCCCCTCCGTCATACTCGCCGTTCCATTAGCATGCAGGGTGATTTGCCCACTTAGTAGAGGACGCGCAAACAGTACGGAATCCCCTACGTACCAGGTTTCCGAATAGCTGGTCTGCCACACCCCCATCAATGACTGTTGCCCCAGGTGGGTGGTACACGCTTCCTCTTCACTGCAGGAGATGAAAGTGCTGAGTATCAAAGTCAGCAGCAAAAAGCGTTTTAGGATAGTCCTCATACTATTTAAGTTTAATGATTTTTCTTCGGGCGCGCCAGCTCCCCCCATTGAACGCCAGTACGTAAATCCCCGCTGGTAAGTCTGGATCAAGCGCTAACAAACCCTCCGAATCAGACCATACTACTTCTCGCAACAATTGGCCCTGTATATCGAAAATCCCAATACGAAGTGGCTCAACGATTTTGGCGTCCACCTTGATGTAGTACTGTCCGTAGGAAGGGTTGGGCGCAATATTGATGTCGATGCCAGCAAAAAGGGGAGAGGAACTAGTCGTGGGGGCCTGGGCTCCCATGGCCACAGTGATACCGCTACTTTGATAGCGTAGACCATTGCGGGGATCATCGATTACAAATTCAGGGTTGGGTAGAACGATACCTTGATCGAAGGTGACGTCGTTTAACAAATGATCTTGAAAATGTTTGAAAGCATCCCGATCATTGGCCAGGTTCAAAACTTCGCTCATCGAATAGGGACCTTCCGCATGGAGAAGTCCGGCACACCTATTACTTGGAACATCGCATCTACACAACTCATCCACATCACCGGGGCAATAATTGACCTGTTGGCAAAAGTAGCCTGGCACACCGGAGTAGGTGACTTCTAGTAAATCCGTGTAGCCAAGTGGGACGATCTGGTTCTGATCGTCAGGAATGTTAAATTCGCAATAATCAAGTCGTCCACAATAAGCTCCGTCGGGACAGAAATTGCATCCCGAAACTCGCTCCGATCTAAACGCACCGGGAAAAACATCACACCGTTGTCCGGTTACGCTGTTGTACCGCTCCAAGGTACAAGCTCCGGCAAAGACGTAGCTGTGAGGGGCTTGGTATTGAGCGAGTACCGTATTGGTACCCGTACAGACTACTTGTACCCAATAACACCGACTTGGGTGTTGGCGCGTAACCACTGGGTATTCTTGTTGAGCAATGGTTTGGCTACCACATCTGGTGACGAAAGTACAGCTCTCCCAGGCTTCCGTAGCTGCCTCGGAGGAAACCGTCCAGCAACGGTCCGTTGTACAATAATTATCATCACTGATGGTCACGCAGTACATTCCTGGGCCTAGATTCGAAAGATTAGCCATTCCCGCCCCATTGCTCCATTCGTAGCGGTAAGGCTCCGCCCCACCACTTACTTGGAGTTCGATTTTGCCAACGTTGTAACCCGTACAAGCTACACTGATCGTCGCATCAATATTCCAATTCGTTTCCCGACAATCGACTATTTCCCAACAATCACTCTGCTCCTCACAGCCATCCGTTACGGTCAGGCAGTATTCCCCTTCCGTTAGTTGGCTGATGTCTTCCGTGTAAGCCTCGTAGCCATTGGGGCCCGTCCAGGAATAGTACAAACTCGTTCCAACTCCCCCATCGGTTTCCACATTGATGGAGCCACGATCATTATTTTCATCAATTGGTTGTAGGCTCTGCAAAGCTAAACTCAAGGGAGGGGCATTGATTGGCTGGCAACGAGAAGAGGATTCTTGTCCGGGAGCGGTAAAACTTATACAACAACAAATACGGGCACTGAGCGGCTTGGTACAGGCACCGGCATCAGAAACGGTAACGTTGTAAAGTCCATTGTCCAGGTTGGATATGTCTTGGGTGCTGGCGCTAAATCCACCCGGTCCCGTCCACTGGTAGGTATAATTCCCTGGCGTCCCCACCGCTAAATCGATGCTAGCTTGGCGACTGCCACAAATACCGTTGTTGTTGATACTGGCAATCCTGGCATCGACGGAATTGACCAGCAGCGAGAAACAGGCCTCGGCCGTACAGCCCAACCAGTCGCTAGCGGTAACGCAGTAATCTCCCGCAGAGAGCCCGGATCGGTCTTTGCTGCTTGCTCCGTCACTCCATTCGTAATGGATGGGTGGGTTCACCCTATCCTGATCTCCCGATAGGAAAATGCATCCCGACTCGTAAGAGCGAGAGCTTTCCACAGTCACCTCAAGTGAAATGCTATTGGAGGCCAGGTTGATTAGCTCCCGGTCGTCCCGACAGCCAAGGGCATCGACTAGACTAAAGGAGTAGATGCCCGCTGCTAGAGATGGAATAATAATGAGGTCACTGAGAATGGTCTGGTATTCACTAATGGTTCCCGAGGCTACGCTTCCCCACAAGCCTTTCAACTCCCACTGGAGGGGTAGCACTCCCTCTCGATTGATCCAAAAGAGCAGGCGGCCATTGTTTTGATTGGGGCAGGGGTAGATGGACTTTACGCGCGCAATCATCTCGGCTGGGCAAGATGCTACCGTTACCTGTAGGTATGCCTCTCCACACAAAGCATCCGTTACGGTCACGGCGTAGTTACCCGGTGCAAGCCCATTTAAATCTTCATCGGTACTGGAGTATCCGGCTGGTCCCTGCCAGTGGATTTCAAAGGGAGCAAAGCCTCCCGAAATGGTGAGGTCGATGGCTCCATCCTCAGCCTGGGGGCTACTCACGGGAGTTACCATCGCCTCCAGTCCGGCTTCTGCCGAAGGAAGTAAACAGCACGAGCAGCACAGGCAAAGCATGGTAAGCTTTGGGCGAAAAGAAGGTGCCAAGGTTGGTTATTTTAGGTTTTCAAATGGTTTTTGTACCAGTAGTTTAGGTTTGGTTATATGAAATATACGTTGTTCTCGCTGAAAAACAAAAAAAATACGCCTGGAATTGCTGCTCAGTGCCGAGTAAGGATATTGTTGTTAGGCGGGCGTAAAAAACCGCGGATATCTTAGGGTGAGAATTGTTTTTTATTGTATTTTACTTGTTGAAAATACCCAAGCTGCATTCCCTATGAAAGATACCACCGCTCTAGAAGTCAAAAAGCCCCTCCGCTGGTACAACCGAAAGGTCAAGACCAATTTTACCAAGATATTTCAAGCGCTGGCCAAATCCGCCATCGTGGGGTGGGGAGGGAAGCCGTTTAGTGCGGCCAAGGAAGCCATCGGCATCAGCGATGCTTTCCAGTTGGCGGAAGATCCCAACGGCCTGGCCTATTTGCTGATTTTGGAGGCAATGGTCAATGCTTCCAACCACCTGGTGGAAGAGCACCGGCACCGGTTTAGCAAGCTGGTGGAAGGGGAAAAAATTTATGACAACCCAGCCTTTGTGGACTTCCTCGGGCAGTTGAACGCCATTTTGGAGGACCAAGAATTTTCCATCCAAAAAGAATTCTTTAGCCATCCCCGGCTGATTAAACTCCTCGACCCCGACTGCATACAAGTTAAGCAGGCA
>CALCCH010000486.1 GCA_937899855.1 uncultured Saprospirales bacterium
CGCGCGCGCCCCCGCGCCCCGCGCCCCACCCCTCCCCCGCCCCCTCCCCCCCCCCGCCCACCCGCCGCGCCCCCCGGCCCGGCCCCGGCCGCGAGACAACGGGACCCCCCCGCCCGGCCCCCCCGGAGGCTGCGACTCGGCCCCGCAAATCCCCCACCCCCCTGCTGCTGCGCCTGGTCCGCCTGGGTTTTGCGACCCTGGGGCGGCTGTTTCCCCGCCGCGCCGCACAAATCGCCGTCCGCTTATTTTCCACCCCTCGCAAACGCGCCCGTCACCAGGCCAGTGACGCCCTACTCGAACGCGCCGAAATTTTCGAGTTCCTCTACGCCGACCAACTGCTCAAGGGTTACCAGTGGGGAACGGGCGAACGGACCGTCCTGCTGGTCCACGGCTGGGAATCGCGGGGCACGGCCCTGCGATCTTTCGTCCCCGGCTTGCTCGCCGAAGGCTTCCGCGTGGTGGCCTTCGATGGCCCCGCCCACGGTAATTCTGGTGGAAAGGAAACCAACCTGCCACATTTTGGGGGAGCCATTCGGGCCATCATCCACCGGCTGGGTGGCGTCTACGGCATCATCGCGCACTCCTTTGGTGGGGCCTCCACCGTATTCGCACTGTCCAAACTCGACCCCTCCATCCAAATCGACCGCTTGGTGATGGTGGCCTCCCCTTCGGATATCCGTCGGGGACTTCGGGACTTTTTGGACCTCATCCAGGCACCCAAGGCCGTGGACAAGGCCTTCTGGAGACTGCTCCAACGCAAATTCTCGCTCAATATCGAGGAAGTAAAGGTGAGTCAGTTGTACGATCAAGTACAGGTCGATCGCCTGTTGCTCCTCCACGACGAAGCCGACGAGGTGGTGCCCTTTGCCGAAAGCCAGGACATCGTCCGTCACTGGCCCAATAGTCGCCTGTTGAGCACGAGCGGACAGGGGCACTACCGTCTGATGAAGCGAACGGAGGTCGTTGAGTGCATCGTCGATTTTATCAGTGAAAAATAATGCGGTAACCCCAAAATTCAGACTAATGAGCAAGGATATCCCCAACTTTGATCGCCCGAGTATCATCGAAGCCTGGCGCGCAAAAAACAGCCAAGTTGCCCAAGTTGTCCGCGATCTATCCCCTACGGTTTGGGCCCACCGCGAGGCCGACCGCTGGTCGATTGCGGGCCAAGTCGAACACCTTTTCCTCAGCGCCAATCCGGTTTCTTCCGCCCTCAAGTTTCCACGGGGCATGCTCGAAGCCCGCTTCGGGCGCTATTCTGGTGAGCCTCCCCAGTACGACCGCCTCTACACCCGCTACCGGGAGGCGCTTGCTGGCCTGAATGCGGATTTCATCAACCCCATCCCTCCCTCCCCGGAGGCCAAGTCCCAGGCCGAATTGTTGGAAAGCTGGGCCCTGGTTGGTCAAAAAATCCCCCAGCGCCTAATGGAGTGGAGCGAAAGCGAGCGCGACGAATACGTATTGCACCATCCCATGCAGGGCAAGCTCAGAGTCCGGGGCATGCTCTTTTTTACCCTCTTTCACACGGATCACCACCGGCGATCCATCGAACAGATCATCGCCCAAAACGCCTAATCCGCCCCTTCCGCCCGGCAAGCAAACCCCTGCCGGGCACTCAATTCCCGCCGCAGTTGACGCAGCCGCTCGCGGTCGGCCACCGCGTCTCCCGTTACTTCGTAACCCCAAGTCCGGTAGTACTGATAAAGGTCATCTTGGTCCAGCTGTAGCAGTGCCTCCAGGGCCAGGTCCGCGACACTTTCTGGGGGATAGAGCTCCGGGGCAGCGGCTGGGAAGCATACCTCCGACTCCGGCCAGGTCTTTTGACAACTCAAAAAGGGGCAAAAGCGCTCCCGCAGCTCGGGATTGCCGGTTTGGCCCAGTAGCCGGGCGGCGCTGCACCACTGGAGAAGCTGTCGATCGTCCAATTCGTAGTGTTGCTTATCGAGCAGGTCAACGTAGCGGTAGAGCAGCAGATCGGAGAAAATGGTGGCGATACCGGGCTGGTTGATCCACTGGTGGCGATGGGCGTAGAGGGTCTCCATGATCTGGACCAGGGCGGCCGAATTCCCACTCTGGAACCAGCCGATGAGGGGTTCGAGAAATTGCGTACTCCAGACGGCGGGCGCCTCTCGCAAATCCTGGAGTGCTAGGAAGTCTTTTTGGTGGAGTTGGCGGCGAAAGTGTTGGACGACGACCTCCCGGGTGGCGTAGTGCCGGTGGAGATAGTCGACGAGGACGTGGCGTTCTGGCGAACGGTGCGCACGGAGGCGGAGGGCGTTGAGCAGGTATTCGGGGCTGTTGGCACTGCGGAGCTGGGGATTCTGCAGGAGCAATCGTACCCGTTCTGCCCGGGCCCTTCCCTGGCCCGGATGGGGCAGCAGAGCGACGAGTTGTCCCTCGGGCCGGTTTTGGTCGACGGCTTCG
>CALCCH010000487.1 GCA_937899855.1 uncultured Saprospirales bacterium
TTGTGTGTAGGTCAGTTTTGCATAGTGGGTCTGTCCGTAGTTTTCGGAGTTTTTTGCGTCCATATTGCCGGGGGAGTGTAAGAGGGCGTGGGGGTGGTGGCGAACGGATTCGATGGGACGCACCTTTTGGGGGTCGAACTGGGCGAGCGCTCCAGCCCGTCGCAAGGCGTGGTCCGACAGCCAGCGTTTGCCCAGGCCCATAGAGAGGCGCTGCTGGTAATCGTATACGATTTGATCCAGGCGGGTGAAGGTACTTTCGATGATGCCAAACTCAATCCGTTGTTCAATTTCCAGGGCCTGGATGGCAATGGCGCCACCCAGTGAATTGCCCCAGATGCCAATCTTTAACTCCGGCTGCTGTTGCCGGATGTACTCCACGATTCGGCTGATGTCTTTCTTCTCCTGGTAGCCAAAGGTACAAAACTCCCCGCCACTCCTTCCGTGCGCCCGACCGTCGAAGACCACCGTCTCGATTCCCTGCTGAGCCAATTCTTTGGCCAGGGGGAGGAAGTGTTCTTTACAACCCCCAATGCCGTGGACCAAGATGATGAGACCACGGACGGAATCTCGCGCACTCTTGATCCAGTAAGCCGCGAGGGGAAAGCCTTCTTCGGTGCGGAGGGCTAGCTCTTCACTGGACAGCTGAAGATCGGCCGGTTGGAGGTCTTCTTGGATGCGGGGGGGTTGTACGATGGCGTAGGGGGCGACGAAATGTACCGCCACACCGAACAGGAGGGCCAGGAGTAAGAAGAAAGCGAGCGTGTATTTGATTTTTTGCCGCAATGGAAATTATTTTACCGGCTCCCGCAAGCGCTTCCAATAAATCACCTTGTCTTCCCCCGCTTTCCAAAAATCCCGGATGGTTGCCTCGTGGTGGTGGGCCAAATTCTCGTAGAACCGACGGGTCCGCTGAAAACCGTCGGCGCCCGAGGTTTCGACGATCAGAATGCGGTGACCCAGCTGCCTGAGGTGTGTCTCCAGATAAACCATGATCTGACGACCAATGCCCCTACCCTGGGCCGCCTGCCTCACACCGATGGCGTAGAGGTTGAAGGTACCTTCGGTAAGTTGCTCCGGGGCGCAATAGGCCAAAGCGAGGACTTCGTCATTTTCGGTAGCCGCCAGCCAGATGTCTTCACTCGCGGGCTGGACGAGGTAATTTGCAATCATCTCGTCCAATAGGTCCGGTGGGAAGAGTTCGATGGTCCGTAGGACGGCTTTTAAGGCAGCGAGGTCGGTGCGGACAACGGGGCGGATAAGTATACTCATGGTGGGTATTTTTAAATGCGGAAGCACACAGATTTTAGCGGAGCGACATTATGCCATACCGCCAAGTGCTCCGATCCGTTCCCAAAGGTAGAAAATAATAGGTCCTTGCCTCCCCAATGTGGGATTCCAGAAAATTAAAATTCCTACCTTCACCCCAAGCAAAGCCCTCACCCCCATGCTCCTAGGCCCCTACCTATCCCCGCAGTTCCAACTCCGCAACCGAGTCGTGATGGCTCCCATGACGCGAAGCCGAGCCGACAACGAAAAGGCCCTCGCTACCGACCTCATGGTCCAGTACTACCGACAGCGGGCGACGGCGGGGCTGATCATCAGCGAAGGCATCAACGTAAGTCCGCGTTCCGTCGGCTACGTCAATGTTCCCCAAATTCAAACGGCCGAACAAACCGCGTCTTGGAAAAAAGTAACCCGCGGCGTACAGGAGGGAGGCGGAAAAATCTTTGCCCAGTTGTGGCACGTCGGTCGGGTCTCCCACCCCGATCTGCTCGGTGGCCAACTTCCCCTGGCCCCCTCCGCCCTCAACCCCCATTCCCAAACCTACACCTACGCCGGCTTCCGCCCCCGAGTGAGCCCGCAGGCCATGAGTGTGGAAGATATCCAAACCACCATCGCCGATTTCCAAAACGCCGCGGCCAATGCCCTGGCCGCCGGCTTCGACGGCATCGAAATTCACGCCGCCAATGGATACCTCTTCCAACAGTTTTTTGCCCAATCCGCCAACGTCCGCAGCGATGCTTACGGCGGTTCCTTAAAAAACCGCTGCCGCTTTTTGTTCGAAGCCCTGGAGGCCATTACCCAAGTCATTCCCGCCGCAAAAGTTGGCGTCAGAATCTCACCGGACTACCGCGGCCGCAACGGCATCGAGCTGGATGACGAGACCACGCCCCTGTTTGAATTTATCGCCACCCGACTCAACGATTACAACCTGGCCTACCTACACCTCGGCGGCTACCATCCCCCCGGCGAGCCCGGTCTCCTGGCGAGCATTCGGCGTACCGCCCAACATTACCGCAAGTTCTACCGCGGTACTTACATCATCAATCGGGCTTTTACCCAGGCCCTGGCCGAAGCAGCCATTAGCGAGGGGATTGCCGATCTGGTTGCCTTTGGGGAATTGTTTATCAGCAACCCCGATCTGGTCGCACGCTTTGCGCAGCACGCCCCCCTACAACCCGCCGACCACAGCACCTACTACACTACGGGCGAACGCGGCTATACCGATTATCCATTCTGGAAAGGTGGTGACCACCCAGAATAAGAATTCTTGGCCAGGTCACCGAATGGAACGCCACAACACGGGAAAGTCCACGACTCGGCCCGTACGGAGGACCAATAAATGTTTTTATCTTTGGCGCCGGCACGCACGTTGCCATTACGATCCACCAAACTGCCTCCAGCCACATGAAAAATTTTTCATCCATTGATGCCCTTTTGCTTTTCCTGTTCCTTCTGATTTGCCACGCTTGTACGCCCCCCAGTGTGGAAAAGGAGAATGCCAACACCACGGATATTGAAGCCAAAGTCGACGCGCTCCTGGCGCAGATGAGCCCCGAGGAAAAAGTGGGGCAACTGGCCCTGCGGGGTCGGAGCAGTCGGGAAAAAGGTGCCCTACCGGAATCCTTGTTGGAGCGGGTCCGCCGGGGCCAAATCGGCGCCTTTCTCAACGTGATGGATACCAGTCACATGCGAGCCCTCCAGCGGGTGGCGGTAGAGGAAGGCCCCCACGGCATTCCCCTGCTTTTTGCCCGGGACGTCATCCACGGATTCAAAACCATCTTTCCCATTCCCCTGGGCCAGGCCGCCAGCTGGAATCCCGAACTGGTGGAAACCGGTAGCCGCGTCGCCGCCCTGGAAGCGAGCTCCGTCGGCATCCGCTGGACCTTTGCCCCCATGCTCGACCTTTGCCAAGACAGCCGCTGGGGCCGCATTGCCGAATCGCCCGGAGAGGACCCCTACCTGGCCAGCCAACTGGCCAGCGCCTACATCCGGGGCTTTCAGGGAAGCGACCTCCGCCAGCCCACCACGATGGCCGCATGCGCCAAACACTTTTTGGCCTACGGCGCCGCCATCGGTGGCCGCGATTACAATACGGCGGTGCTGAGCGAGGAGCTGCTGTACAATTTGTACCTGCCCCCCTTCCGGACGGCCGTCGACCAAGGGGTCTCCACCGTCATGACGTCCTTCAACGAAGTTAACGGCGTACCGGCCACGGGAAATCAAAAAATCTTAACCGATATCCTGCGCGATCAGTTGGGCTTTGATGGCTTTGTGGTGTCGGACTGGAATTCCTTGACCGAGATGATTGCCCACGGCTTCGCGCGCGATGCCAAACGGGCGGCCGAGCTGGCGGCCCGAGCGGGTCTGGATATGGAGATGACCTCGCAAGCCTACGACGACTTTTTACTGGATTTGATTGCGGAAGGATTGGTCCCGGAATCCCAACTGGACTTCTACGTCCGCAATATCCTGCGCACCAAATTCCGACTCGGCCTTTTCGAACGCCCCTACGTACCGGCGGATCACCCCGGCACCTTTTACGCTCCCGATCACCTCGAAGCCGCTAAGACTGCGGTCGTCGAGAGTAGTGTTCTGCTAAAAAACGAAGGCCTCCTCCCTCTCGCTCCCGGCACGAAGGTTTTCCTCACCGGCCCTCTCGCCCACCAAGGCCGCGAGCAGTTGGGGACCTGGACCTTTGATGGGGAAGGCGATCGGACCCGCACCCCACACGATGCCCTGCCCGAAGCTACTTTTGTGGAGGGTTTGTCGTACAGCCGCGACCGCGACCGCGGACAGTTTGCCCAAGTCCTGGCGGCGGCCCGGCGGGCGGACGTAATCGTTTTTGTGGGGGGCGAAGAAGCCATTCTTTCTGGCGAGGCGCACTCCCGGGGCAAACTCCGCCTGCCCGGCATCCAGGAGGACCTCCTGAGCGAGTTGATCCAACTGGATAAGCCCATCGCACTGGTCCTCATGGCCGGACGCCCCATCAACGTCAGCGACTACCTTTCCGACCTGGATGCCTTACTGATGATGTGGCATCCCGGTACCATGGGTGGGCCCGCACTGCGGGAGATGCTGTACGGGGAAGCCGAACCCTCGGGACGTTTGCCGGTGAGTTGGCCACGCGCAGCGGGGCAGTTGCCTTATTTTTACAACCACAAGAGTACCGGTCGCCCCGCCAATCCCGAGAAATTTGTGGGCATCGAAGACATTCCGGTCGGGGCCTGGCAAAGTAGCTTAGGCAACGAATCGCACTACCTGGACTTGGGTTATACCCCCTTGTTCCCCTTTGGCTACGGCCTGTCTTACGGCGAAGTCCAGTACGGTCCGCTAGAGGTTTCGGATACGGTATTGGTGGAAGGGCAATCCTTAGAATTGCGGGTAACACTGACCAATACGGGCGCCCGGTCCACGACGGAAGTGGTGCAGCTCTACGCCCGCGACCGCTTTGGCAGGGTCACCCGCCCCGTTCGAGAGCTGAAGCGCTTCCAAAAAGTCACCCTGCCTCCCGGCGAGCGACAGACGCTGCGATTTACAGTAACGATGGACGACTTTAAGTATTACGACAGCGAAGGCCAGTACGGTGTGGAGAGCGGTACCATTGATCTTTTTGTCGGGAGCGATTGTACCCGTGCGGAAGGCCGCAGCATCGACATTCGCTAGGCGGACGCGGTCCTCTGGGGGTGGGCTCTAAGTTCCAGTTTGTAATAGCCCAGGTAGCCCCGCTTCATAAAGTGGAGACCGAATAGGCCCGCGGCTAATTGTTTGACAAAGGCGGGGGAAAGCAGGCGGGTACGGAGGAGGAATTTGACTACGCCGGGAAAGCGCAGGGCGCGTTTGGCGCCGCGGTAAAAAGCCCGGTAGTTGGAAAGGATGTTTGCCGTGTATTCGGTCGGAGGGTCAACGTGGAGGGTTGCCAATTGTGGGGCTCCAAGCACTTGCTCCAGGTCTTGGAAGCCATCGAGGGCAAAGCCCCAGGACAGCAGTTGGTAGGCCTTTTGTTCCCAATCCGTCGCCAGGGCGCTCGCCCCGGGTTTGACATAGCCATCAAAAATCACCATCCGCCCACCGGGATTTAGCCGCTGGGTAAAGTGCAGCAGCAGCTTGGGCAAGTCGCGGGAATGGCAGAGCGTTTCGACGGCGAAGATCAGGTCGTAGCGTTGGGGCTGGTGGCGGGGCTGGTCAAAATCATCCGGATAAAAACTAACGTTGGCCAGGGAGCGCGACTGCTGCCGAGCGCGGTCGATGTTGCCTGGGGTGAGGTCGATACCGGTGAAGTGAACACCGGGGTTGCGGTTAGCCAGGTGCTGGGTATTGAAGCCCATGCCACAGCCCAACTCCAATACTTGACCCCGGCACGCTACCCGGATGATGCATTCGAAGTAATCGGCTTGGTAGCGCAATTTTTCGCGGTGGGAGGCGCCCTCGGCGAAGGCAATCGGCATGTGCATGGCACCTTCCGGGGAGTGGACCTTGCGGTAGTAAAAGGCCGACTGGGCGTAGTAGTCGCGGATGACCTGGGGGGACACCTCCGCCCGCTCGACGGCCCGTTCGCCGACAATGCGATAAATAGCGGTACAGTAATGCTGAATTTCTTCCTGGGTCATGGCCATGGTATTTTACCTTTTCCCCACTGGCTTCGCTCACCAAGATAGCAACAAATGTAAGCGGTCCGAAATTCACCGAACGATAAATGGGAAGGGCGATTGCTAAAATTTGGCGGTGGTAAAATATTTAGGGCACTTCCTCCTTGCTGCTTTCCCTTTCCTGTGCTTTCCTATTTGCCCAGAACGACGCGCCAGCCGAGCGACGCTTCCAAATTGGGATCGCGTTTGCCACGGGGGAAACCCAGGTAAAATCCGATTTGCTCCAAACCTCCCCACTCAACGGCCGGGGCGAAGTCGCCGACGGCATCACGGTGGCTACCCACACCGACTACCTGCTCCAGCAACGGTTGGACGGAGGTCTGGAAATTGGTTTTCAGGAAGATTTGGCCCGGGGCTACTTCCGGCTGGGCATCTTGTACGGCGAGTCGCTGGGCCCCTTCACCCGGGTCGGTACTCGGAAGCTCTACAGCCAGACGCTGCGCATAAAATTGGAGGTGGGAATTCGGACTTAGGCCCACACTGGACCAGGAAAAAACGTAACTTAAGCTTTAAAACGCATGGGATTTAACCAAAAATTCAAGACAATGGTGATCGACCACGTCAACGACGATCACCGCCCCGAGATGCGCGACATCCTGCGGGGCATTTGCCGGATAGATTGGGTGGAAGATGGAGAACTGGCGAGCTTTGACCAAGGGGGCATCGAAGCCCTGGGCTTCGGGGCGGATGGCCAAACCGTTCGCTACGAGATTCGCTTTCCCCAAGCCCTCGACAAGCCCAAGGAATTCCGACCCGCCCTCATCAAAATGGTCCACCAAGCCCGCGCCCTCCTCGAAGACCAGACGGCCACCACGCCCGAGTACACGATCAAGGCGCGGTAGGCCTTTGCCGTAGCCCCGCCAGCTAGCGCAGCATTGCCACCAATTCGGCCTCGCTCAAGCGGACTTTGATTGCCTTGACCTGGCCACCGGTGATGTAAATCCCCGTTTGATCCTGGAAAGCGGGTTGGAAGGCGGCGTCGTAAATTTTACCCGCCCCCGCCGTCGGCTTGGCGAAAAATAAATTGCGAATCGGGACCAACCAAAATGGCATACCACTACCGCTGGTCATCTTCGTCTTATTGGGTCCCGGGTCGACGTTGACCACGCGGACTTCGGGCCACTCGGCGGCCAAATGATTCATCAGTAGCACCAGGGCAAATTTAGAATTCAGATAGGAGCCCATCAGCTTAACAAATTTTTTGGGTCGTTTGAGTTCGGCAACATCCAGGGCTTTTTGTCGGTGCAGGCCACTCGTCGCCGTGTTGACGACGAAGGCTCGCTCCGCACGATCCAGCAATGGCCGGAGTGCTTGGGCCAAGAAGTAGGGCGGCAGCGCGTTGACCTCGAATTGCATTTCGTTGCCCTGCTCTGAATAGGTGGCCTTTTCGGCCAGCAGGCCCGCATTATTGAAGAGGCCATCCACGCGATCCCATTTTCCTTGAATCTCCTCGGCCACCTTGGCAAGCTCGGATCGCTTGCTCAAATCGGCGTAGAAAAAGTCGACCCCCTCGGTGGTACCCAGGGCCTCCACCGCAGCAGCTTGCCGCCCTTCGTGGCGGAGGATCAAACCCAGTTGGTGTCCCTCCCGCAGTAATTTTTTGCTCAGTTCCAGTCCGATACCGGAATGGCCTCCGCTCAGTATAAATTTCATGGTTTAAAATTTTCAAGTGTTCCCGTGGAATCCGCCCCTCCCGACTTCAATCCCCCATCTCGATGGGCATGCGAATGACCCGCCCCTCTTCCTCCCACCGCAAGCTCCCCACTTCGTGATCAAACCGCCCATTGATGTTATTGCCAGCGGGATCTTCCAAGCGCGTGTTGATGTACAGGGAATAATGCCCCGCCCCCCACGGCCGCAGTGGCCGAAAGTACCAAGCCTTCACCTCGGGCCCCAAGCGCAGCACACCTTCCACCGGCTGCTGCTCCGCATCGGTCAGGACCAATCGCTGACGCAGCGAAAACGCATCCAGGGATTGGGGAAAGCGCAGCACCAGCGGTACGCGACTGTGTACTGCTGGCACCACCACTTCCCACCGCGCCGTATCCGGTGCCTGTACATCAGCGGGGCCCACCCAAAAGGACTTTACAAAGGGAGGGGTGGTATTTCCATCCACATCCTCCAGAGCGCCGATGCGCAATTGGTAGGCCCGCTCCGCCTGCAAGGCTCGCCCCCGACGGAGGTGCGCCCGCAGCCCCGTCTTGACCCGCGCGGGGTCAAACAAGAGGGTCAACTGCTGTTGGCCGGCATCCCAGAGTTCGTAGACGTTATTGAACAGCGCCCCTTCCACCACCCTACCCCGCTCATCCAGCACCTGGATGTTTTCCAAATTCCCCGTAGCCTTCATCGGTTTGGAAAAGTGAACGTACATCCGTAAGATATTCTCGGGCAGGGTATCCGCCGAGGGGTAGACAGCCGTAACCGCCAATTCCTGCAGCCCTGATTCAGAAGTACAAGAATGGGTCAACAACAACAGGAGCAAACCCGCCCAAGGGTACGACCAACTGGTGTGCATGGTTGTAGTATTCAAGTGGTCCTCAAAACACTATTCCCGGCCCATTTTTTCCGAGGTCAACTCGGGGTAGCCTTCCATAGGTTTGACCATATCGTGGAACTTCTTGGTTCCCTCTTGCTCCTCAGGGTAGCGATAGTCGGGAAAATTGTATTCCGATACAAAATCACTCAACCGAAAGTACGAACCTTTCAGTTGGGATACCAATTCAAGGTCGCCATTCTCCATATTTCTCCGTAAAGCGGCCAACATCATTTGGTTTTGGTCGTCGATGTGGAGCACATTGGCGGTAGAGACTTGAAAAAGCTTGACGCCTTCCGGGCCCATCGTGAATTTGCCTTCCATTCCGGCCCCTTGATTGGCCTCGGCCAAGTCCTTGAGCGAAATCACATTTCCACCCCGTTGCTTGTGGGTAATCAACAACTTTTTGTCAAAACTACCATCCTGCTCCTGCACCATAAAAGTGAGCATATCGACGGGAGCATTGCCAAATCCTAGTTCGGCAATGGTCGTGGCCTTGATGTGCTTGCCCTCTTGGATGTCCGCGGGGGGGATGGTCACCAGTGGGGTACAGGTATAACTCGCAATGAGGGTGGAGGCACCATCCAGCTCGTCGAAGACCATGGCTCGAATGGGGGCCCGCGTTTCCTTTTGCGTATGAACGGCGTGGTACATCTCGATGCTACCGACCTTGGCTTGTTGGTCGGAAAAAGGGTAGGCGATCTTGCGGAGGTTGGAGGCAAACTCTCCATTGCTCAGGCCCGCTACGTAGAGGAAGCCATCGTGGTAATCGAGGTCGGTAATGTTGAGGCTGCTGGCGGGAAGGTCTTTCCAGAAGGTGTAATCGGGGTTGACGGGATTGACGAGGGCAACCTCACTTTTGGTCGCCTCCGCGTAGTTTAGCAAGTTGATTTGCCCATCTTGAGGCCGAACGATAGCGATAAAAGAAGGAGCGCTAGGCTGGTGTCCTTTTTTCACCGCGATGTAGGCCTCCTGACTCAGCGGGTGTATCTTCATGTCGTTGATGATCAGGTTCGCGGGAACGATGTCCAGCTTTTCGGCGATGCGCTTACTGAGCCCTTTGAGGTTGTAGGGCACAGGATCTTGTTGGGCCGTAGCGCTGGTGGCGATGGCGCGTACCATAGCCCCTTTGCTATCGCCAATAAAGAGGACCTGATCGGGCCCAAAAGCCAGTACGTTGGCCCCGGGTAGGGCAAAGGCTTCGAGATTGTTGACGGCCTCACTGCTCGCTTTGACGATGGGAATATTTTCATTGTTGCTCGGGCTACAGCTGGCCACGAGTAGCGCCAGCAGTAGGGGGAAATAAAATTGGATGGAGGTCATTGGTATTTAAATTTACGATGAGTGAATGTATGGGGTAGCGACCCAGATATTTCTAGGGCCCGGCCTCAAAAAGTCAGGCTAATGGTGGACGCAAATTGAAAGATGGGTTCGGCATCTCCCGAGTTTTCTACAAAATCCCCGACGGTAAAGTAGGAGGTCCGAATATCAAAATCCCAGTGGGAGTTGAGGCTGTAGCTGACGAAAAGGCCAATCACATTCCCGATGTGGCGGGCCGTAAGCCCCGCTGCTGGTCGGGTTTGGATGCGGGGTGGCGCGTACAATCCGTCGTCGTCGTTGGCGCGGAAAAACAAGGCCAGGTCGAGTAAGAGGAGTACTTTGGGGTGGGGGAACACCGTCAGGGAGGGGTGGAAACTGAGCAAGTTGATCGGGGTATTGACGGCGGCTAGGCGGTAGGTAGCGGGATTGACTATCATGGGGTTGAAACTCTGGAGGCGATCATCCCCCACTTGTCCATCTCCCGACGACCAGTCCAGCTTGAGGCCAATGGTAGGGCGTCCCTTGCCCTTGACGAAGGTGTATTTCCAGTCCGTCTCAAAGTTAAACGCGCGGATGGTCTTATCCGCCAGAGTACCCACTTGGAAGATCAACTCGGTATTGAAGCGAAAGCGATTGCCCACGGTCCCGTAGCGGCGCAGCCCCAGGCTGTGCCGGGTTTCTTCGCCCATGGCGTCCCCAAAGACTGCCTGGGGAGAGCGGAAGCCCAGGTAGTATATCTCGGTATTGTCCTGCACGTCCTCGTCAGCAAAGAGGGAAAATTGTCCGTAAATGCCCCAGAGATCTGGGTTGGTGTTGTCCTCCAGGAAGAGACCGGAGCGGTTGTCAAAGGCGTCAAAACCAATTTGCACCTCCCGACCGTAAAAGGCATCAATGGACCAACTCTCCTGGTCCACTAGCAGACGGGCCAGGTCAAAACTCCGACGGATATTCGGCCCCACCCGCAGATCGACCAGGCGCCCCGCTCCCAGCTTCATCTCCTGCCGCCCCAGACGCAGGGCCCAAGTACTGGACTTCGTAATGCTCCACTCGACAAAACCCTGGTGCAGGTCGATGAGGTCGGATTGTAAAAATTCCTCCTCTCCCGATCGGAGCCCGTGGTACCACTCCCCGAACAGGCGGAGTCTCTGTCCCAGCTGTAGCGCGAGGTGCAAACTCAGTTTTTGGCTGTAGTAGGTATCGTCATTTCCGGGAATCCAGAAATGGTTCGACAAATATTCAAACCGTGGTCGGAAGCTCCCCCCAATACTAAAATAAATCGTCCGACGACTATTGAGGGGGATAAATTTGAGGCTTTCCCAGCCGGACAGGTCCGTACTATCGGCGAGGTGGCGGTAATCTTCTTCGGCCCGCTCCTCCAAAAATTGCCCAGTGGCTACCAGGGGAGAAAGGAGGAGGGCCAGGAGGAGAAGGAGGGGGCTGCGTTTTTTCATGTTGGTGGGGATGGCTTCGTTGTTGATCTATCCCAAAATTAAGGAACGCAGCAGGGGGAACCCTTAACCTGGATTAAGAAATGCGCCCTAGCTCCCTTTGTCTTTACGGCGTCGGCCCTTGATCTTACTCAAGGCCTCGGGCGTGATGCCCAGAAAGGAAGCGATCATCCGCTGGGGAACCCGTTGGACGATATCGGGGTAGGTCCGTAAGAAATGCTCGTAGCGTTCCAGGGCCGTGGCGCTCATCAGCATGATGAGCCGCTTTTGGATCACTTCCAGCCGCTTGCGGATCCGTTCCTTGTCAATCATCGAGATTTCCGGGTCCTTTTCGTATACCCAAACGGTAGACGTCTCAATCGCATCGATAAAAAGCTCACAGGGCTGCTGGGGGGGAATGGCATCACCAACAATCCAATCTTCGGGGGCAAACATAAAGATGTGCTCCCTTCCTTTGCGGTCAATTGAATAACTGCGCAGCAAGCCCGATTGTACCAAATAAACCTTAGAATTCAGGTCACCGGCCCGTTGGAGAATCTGTCCCTTCTCGATTAGCTTTTCCATGGTGTGTTCTTTTGCGAAATGAACGTGACTTGTGATTTAAACATTTATTGGCGGAAAACGGAGCTAAAAGGGAAAGGATTTTCGGCAGCCCCCCCGATTCACCGGCCAAAGTGGAACATTTTTTGTCCCCTTTTTGCCGTCAACCCTCCGGTTTTCCCTTGGGTACCGGTGTGGCGTCCATGGCCCAACGGTCCTTTGCAACAAAAGCGCTTTATCTTGTTCCGACTACAACAAACACCAATATTTCGCCTCACGGTGCTCACGCTCCTATTCGCAGCATCCTACGCTCCGGCCCAAACCACCTTTACCGAACAAGCCGCCTCCAAGGGCCTCAACCTGGATGGGCGCAAAGACGGTGGCTTTACCTTTGCCGATTTCAACAACGATGGGTACCTCGACTTGATGCTCAATACCTTGGCCAACGATACCCTGCACCGCTCTCGGCTCTACTTTAGCTCCGGGCCACCCAATTACACTTTTACCGACGTCACCAATACCCACGCACTGGGCCTCGTAGCCGCTGGCCTGGAAGGCGGATCGACCGTCGAACGCTGTGGCGTAGCGGGTGACCTCAACCATGACGGCTACCTGGACTTTATCCGCAACAGCGCCAACCGCTTCGAACTCTACCTCAACAATGGGCCCAGTAGTGGCTATACCTTTGGCCAGGGAGCCAATCAGGACCCCAACTTTCAACTCTCCACGGCCGGCACGGGCAATAACAGTCCGCCCAACGGAATTCCCAACGGGATGAATACCGAGGGGATCGGGTTTTTTGACTACGACAACGACGGGGACCTCGATATCATGATCGAGAACCACAACTGGGGGATCGACATCTACCGCAACGAAATCATTCCCAGCGGCACCTTTTCCCTCACCCACGTCACCACCGGCACGGGATTCCCCCTGGGACTGGACCAAACGGCCGTGGATGGCGACTACGCCTCCGTCACCGATTTTGACGACGATGGCTATATCGATATCGTCGCCCGGAAACGCGATATGGAAGACTTCTGGCGCAACAATGGCAACGGTACCTTTTCGCCCGTCAACTGGGTGGACCAACAAGCCGATAATGGCGACAAGGGAGCGGTGGCCCTCTACGATTACGACAACGATGGCGATTACGACCTCCTGTGGACCAACAATGACGTCAACCAAATCTGGCAGCAAACCGGCGTCGGATCGGGAACCTTTGTGGGAACCAACGAACCCGAGAACTCCTCGGGCATTACCCTGCCCCTGGCCGGAGTCGACGGAGCCGCTAGTGGCGACATCGACAACGACGGGGATATTGACCTCTTTTTGGCCAATGACTCGGGGGCGAGCTTTTTGTTTATCAATACCACGCCTCCCGGCAGTACGACCCTACAATTCCAACTGGACAACGGAGGGATCGACATCAATGGAGATGCCGAAGGAGCCACCTTCGTCGATTTTGACCGGGATGGGGACCTCGACCTCTACGTCAACGTCAACAACCGCGAAAACCAGCTCTGGATCAACAACCTCAATTCTACCCAGCGCGACCAGCACTTGGTGGTAAAGGTGTACGAAAACGTCAACAACAGCATTCCCAACCGCGATGCCATCGGGGCCAATATTGTCCTGCTCGATTGTAGTGGCAACGTGATTTCGGGAGTACGGGAGGTCAACGGGGGAAATGGTCACGGAACGCAGGATCCTTCCTTCGTTCACTTTGGCCTGCCGTTGGGCGCCAATCAAGAATACATCGTAGAGGCGCATTATCCCTACCTCAACGGCAGCCGCCGCATTTCGCAGTTTAAGGTGACGCCAGCCGATCTCGGCACCTATCACCTACTGGAAATCACTCCCCAGTCGGTAGTAGATGCCCCCACGGCAGTCGACGACAATGGTGGCAATCTCTACCTCGGTCAGACGGCCGACTACGCCGTACTGAGCAATGACTTCGATACGGGGGGAGATGCCTTTACCATCACCGCCATCACCGCCGGCCCGGCCAACGGCAGCGGCAGCATCATCAACTCCGGAACCGAAATCCGCTACGTGGCGGACAATACCGTCGGCCCCGTAACGATCACCTACCGCATTTGCGAAAACGATTGCGCCTACCTCTGCGACGAAGCCACCCTGACCATCAACCTCCTTGCCGAAACCGACTACGGGGATGCGCCCGCTTCCTACGGCGATATTTGCTATACGATCAATCCTGGAGGCTCCAGCGGCAACCCCGCGGGAATTCCCTTTGGCCCCACCCGCCTGGGTAGCCTGATCGACGGCGACAGCGGCAGCACCTACAGCAGCGATGCCGACGGGGACGACGGCGACGGTACCGACGATGAAGACGGGGTGACCTTTGTGGGGGGCAATACGCTACAATCCGGTACCACGGAACAGGTGACCCTCTCCTGGTCGACCAACGACTACGATGGCTATATTTACGGCTGGATCGACTTCAACGCCGACGGCGATTTTGACGACCCTTCCGAACGGATCGTCAACGGTTTTGGGGTGGGCAACGGTACGGCCAATGGCAGTGCGGGAACGCATACGTTTTCTTACAGCGTGCCCAATTCGGCGGTCTGCGCCCAGAGCTACGCGCGCTTTACCATCCAAAGCGATCCCACCGAATACGGTCCCACCGGGACTTACTGTTCAACGGGCAGTGTCCAGCAGGACGGGGAAGTGGAAGATTATCAGGTCAATATTGTGGGTTGTACGGAGGACTGTACCAACAATTACGACGACGATGGGGATGGTTTGGTGGATTGTGATGACCCGGATTGTTCGCTGGGGCTCAGTTTGAATCTGGGCTTGGATGTCGAGATTTGTACGGGCAGTGGTACGACGCTCAGTGCGGCGGTCAGTGGGGGCACCAGCCCCTACAGCTACGCCTGGGACAATGGCTTGGGCAACAGCGCCAGCCACTCGGTGAGTCCGAGCAGTACGACGACCTATTCGTTGACGATCACCGATGGCAATGGCTGCACCCGCGACGATCAAATTACCGTAACGGTGGTGACCTCCATCACGGGAGCCGGCGTGATCGGCAGTGACGAGGAGCGTTGTAATGCCTACGATCCGGCCACCATCAGCGAAGTTACCCCTCCGCCCGGCGGATCGGGAGGGAGCCTGGAATACCGCTGGCGCAAACGGGAGAGCGATCACTGTCAGGCCAATTGGGGGGCTTGGGAATTCATTGCGGGAGCCAACGCCGCCACCTACGATCCGCCCACGATCAGTCGGTCGACCCAATTCCAGCGCCAGGCCCGCAACCTACCCTGTTCGAGCTGGTTCAGCACCAATATCGTCACCAAAGTTGTCGATACCACGGCACCTACGCTAAGTTGTGATCCCGACGATTTGACCTACGAATGCGATGGGAGCAACATCGAAACCCTGGCCAACAATTGGAACAGCAGCAATCTTAGCAAACTCAATGGCTGCGTCACCGATGCCTGTGGCAGCACCAGCGTCAGCAGCGACTACGATTTTAGCCTTTACAATGTCGATTGTGGCAGCACCGGCGAACTTACCGTCACCTACACCATTGCCGACGACTGCGACAATCGCCTCACGCGCCAGGCGACTTTCCGCCTGCGCGATACCGCTCCCCCCAGCATCGTCAACGTTCCCGACCAGCAGGTCGAATGCACCAGTATTCCTACGCCGGGTAGCCCCAGCGTCAGCGACCAGTGCGACCCCAGCGTGGCGGTCGATTTTGAAGAGGTGACCATTTACCATCCCAACGCCAACTGGAAATCGAGTGGCGCTTGTTCGCTGCTCTACGCCATCAGCTCCGCTCAATTGCTGGACCAAGGCAATGCCAATCCAGCCGACGACCAGATGCGTTTCCGGCTCACCGTGATCGGACAAAATACGGGGGCCAACTGGCAGTCGACCATCGGGGGAACGCTCTACTCCGGGACGTACAACGAACCACTGGACATCGGTCCGTTTACTTCGGGAGGGTCGACCTATTCCTTCGTACTGGAAGACGGTACGAGCAGCAGTTGCCAGCTGAACATCGTCGTGGATGCGAGCAGTTTTTAGGTCGGAAGGGGGGAAATGAGGGGTAAAATGTCCGTTTTTACGCGCTTAAAGTCCGTTTTCAAAAAACAAGCCCCCGGGAATTGAGGC
>CALCCH010000488.1 GCA_937899855.1 uncultured Saprospirales bacterium
AAGTCTACCCTACGCTCAATCAAAAATCAGGCTTGCATGGTGTGTGTATTTGTCCAAGGCCCTCCCCCCTCGCAACACCGACGTGGGCTGGACCTCAGTGATGAATTTGCACCCTAATACCGATCCCAACGCGCCCGTCGCCCCCGTACATCGTAGTGAATCGTCAAGGTCCCCGGATAACGGCCAATGCCCCCTCCGTCTTTGATGACCTCGTTCTCCAAAATCTCCAGCAAAATGCGTTTGTCCTGCTGATCCGTCCGACCATCCCGATTGACATGACCTCCTCTTGCCCGAGTAGGTGACGTCTGGCCGGGGTACTTCCTTCCCGCGCGGTGTTGGACGTGTGCCGGTATCCGTTCACGTTGCTAAAGCCCTGGGGATCGGCGTTCCGCTTGCGCAGGGCTTCCTGTAACTCCAAGGTCTTCAACAGCATTTTTTCATCCAACAGCACCCGCAGCTCCACCTCCCCGTCGCGGAGACACTGCTGGTAGTACTGATCTTTACAAATAAAATCCCGGAGTCGAAAGTCACCCACTACTTTTTGATACAGGTGCTCCCGGCGAATCCGGTAGTATTGCGACGAGCGCAACAAATCTGCATAAGCTCCTTGATCTGATTTGGTCGCAGTGAGGTAAGGAGCCCCAAGGGCCGCATAGGGTATCCGTTCGTACTGGGTCAAGCGAGTACGCAGTTCATCGCGGTGGTGAACGGGGGGATTGTGGTGGGTCCAGTCGTAGTACCGCAGCCAGCAACGGTCGAGCAGCGGCCAGTGGAGCAGGAGAGCCAGTGGGCACAGGACAACAGCAAACGGGAGGAGCCAGTATTTTTTCATGGCTTAAATTTGTGGCCAAGGTAGCCGTTGGAGGTTTATCTGAATTTATCTGCCGCAACAAAGGCCAGTCGATCAAAAGTGATGGGGAATCGAGATGGTGCGTCGGGGACGGACGGGGCAATTGAATTAGGGGAAGAGGTTAAGTGGGTTTGGGAAATAATATTCTAAGCAGGGTCAGGTCATCAGAAGCACGAAGACCGTAGTCCGCTTCCAAGGCGTAGACTTGTTGGCGTAGGAAGTCGGGGCCGGCGGTCCGCGGTGGTACTTGGAGTAGCAGGTGATGGAGAATGGCTTCCGTGGAGCGCGGGGGATAATCGCGATTGTCGAAAGGACGAAAGGTAAAGATCCCATCGGTGGCGAAGCCCAGGTCCCGGATGGCGGAAAAGCGCAGGCGGCGCTGTCCGCGGTACCACTCGTCGAAGGGCGTCCGCAGGTGATAGGCCAGGTAATCGGGGCGGTCGTCTTGGTCAAAGTCCCATACCTCACCGTCACAAACCACCAGTCCATCCCCGATTATGCAGAGGTGAGCTTGCCTCGTCGGCTGGTCGAGGAGCCCGAGCAACAGGGTGCAAAGCAATTCCTCGGTATTTAAGGCGCAGTGGTTTTGGAGCTGACGCAAATCGTTAAAGAGCGTAGCCAGCACATCGGCCAGCAGTTGTTCGAGGGGCCTGACCGTAGCCAGGCGAAACTCCAAATGGTATTGGTGACGGGCAATTTTGCGCAGCAACTTAGCGAATAGCGTGGCCGCAAAATAACTTTCCAATCCCATACTACACCCATCCATCAGGGCGACTAGATGGCGGTCCCGCCCGATGGGAGCGACGCAAAAATGATCTTCGTTGTGGTGGAGGTGAAAGGTACCCATTTGACTCGTACTGTAAATTTGCATTGGTGAGAACAACCCCCAGCGGCGTCAAATAATTCGATTGCGGACCACAGATTTACAGTTCAGCACCTCAATTATTCGCTCCAATCCTGCCACCATCCCCTTTTCTCCACGCTCCGCACCTGACCCACCGACCGCAGGTAAAGCAAGTAACGGGACAGCCCCAATAGCTCCCGATCGGTAGGATCCCCCCGAAATTCCCGGGGATAGATGGCATTGCCGTAATTGTCCTGCGCCTTGTGGGGCGAATCGTCAACGATGAGCATGTGGTCCAGGCGGTAGCCCCGCCGACGCAGTTTGCGCAGTGGCTTGACGTAGTGGTACTGGGGGCCCGGTGCAAGTCCCAGGTGGGCCAGCCGCTCCCGTTGCCAATTGCGCCGGTAGGTACAACGCGATTGTCCCCAGACGAATGCCAGGGGTAAATCAGCTGGAAATACTTGCGCCACCACTTCCCGAACGTAGTCGTCGCCTGCCGAAGACCACACCGCCAAGTCGAAGTAGGGCCCTACCCGATCCAAGAATTCGTTCAGGTAGGGTCTTTGGTAGACGTGGTAGTGGTCCAGCCTGAAATCAGCGGGCCGTTCCAACGCCCGCTCGGTAGCGTAGATCAGGGTCTCATCCAGATCCAGGATCAGCAACATGCGTGCACCAGCCGAAGGAGGGGTTTGCCCGGGAAGTTTGTTCATCTGCCATTAGGTTTGGTGGTATAAGCCAACTCGGAGGGGGAATGGTTCCCTGCCCCTGCCGGATAATTTGGGACGGCGCCTCTTTGCTTGGTGGGGGGATGGTTAGGAATA
>CALCCH010000489.1 GCA_937899855.1 uncultured Saprospirales bacterium
TGGTAAAGTTCTTTTTGAGGGCGGTGTCGACGGCGGTTTCCCAACGGCCCTTATTGATCTGATATTGACTGCTGGTAATGATGTTGCGCAGCATCCGCGAGCCCAGGGGGCGCAGGCATTGCCCCCACTTATCGACCTCCACGCCAAAGGAATGATTGAAGGGATCGACTACGTAGCGGGCCACTTCCGCTGCCTTGGCGGCACTGGCCAAGTTTTCGTCGATAAAGTGTCGGGCGCCGTCCTCATTGCTAAAGCCCAGACCGGGCAGGCGTTGGATGATGCTGATGCCCCGATCGTCCGGGGCGTAGCCGACCACGTCTTCAAAAGCTTGGGAGAGGTCCTGATCGGTGATGGGGCCCAAGTTGGAGGTAAAGGTCCGGGCCTTACTAGCCAATTTACCCATAATCATCTTGACGTTCTCCGCAGTGACCCCCGCATCAATATCCGCCTCGCGTTTGGCGATTTCACTGATGAGCAAGTTCCAGCCCTCAGCGGGATCGGTGTTCGAATCCGGCAATTCGGAGATGACCTTTTTAGCGATCAAGTAGCCCAGCAGCAGGGGGCGACTGGGCAACCAATCCGGGATTTGCGACTCGATCTTGTAAGAACGCAGGTACTGCTCGACCTGCTGGGGTTGAAAATCATCGATCGACAACCTACGGAAATTACTGGAAATCCCCAGGCTGACCACCAACTCCTTCATCGAATCAAAATAATTGGTACGACCGGAGATGATGATTCCCATTCTTGGGGGCGACTGCTTGATAAAGCGGCGGATGATTTCCATCGAGCGGTAGCGGATGCTTTGTAGCTTACTCACTTTGGAGGCCCAACCGATGGTCGCCAATTCGTCAAAACCATCGAGCATCAAAACCACAAATCCACCCCGCCAGGCGCGCACCAATTCGTAGGCCCGATCCACGGGATAGCCGATTAGCCGAGCGTGGCGCTCAAGCACCTCAACGGGCTCGGTTTGTCCGTCGTGATCGCGCAGGTTGATGTAGAGCGGAAAGATATTGATCTTATCATTGCGGTATTCCTTGTCCAAACGCTGAAAAATATCCCGTAGGGACATGCTTTTCCCCACCCCGTACTGACCGAGTACCACAAAGCGCTTGCCCTTTTTCAATTCCTTGGTAATCGAGCCGCTGTTCCAGTTGCGTTCGCGGTCCATCATGTCCGCCAATTCGGTGTTGATGTAGCTGAGGGTGGATCGATCGCGCGTCGGTGCCGCATCCTCGTGAGCCCCTCCGCCCCCTTGACCTTCCAGCGGATCCCTGACGCTTCCGAAATTGTAAGTCCCCCGGAGGTGCAAGTACTCCGCAGCATCAAAAATGGTGGAAATGAAATTGTTGAGCGATAAAATGCGGACGGGATTGTTCGTTTTTTGGGCAATCGACTTTTGCTCCGCCGTCGGCTCCTCTTTGGTGATGAACCACAGGATGACGGGGCGACGGTAGCGGCGCTCCAATTTTTCCAAAGTCGTATCGAGCTTGCGAATGTCCTGAGTGGCCTTGGATTTGGATTTCGAAATGGTACATTCGATGTAATGGACTACATCCGGCGTCACAAAGATGCCATCGCGTTCCAAACCGGAAATCATCGTGCTGCCTCCTTCTTTGGCACCGGGGAATTTTATACGTGCAATGCTTACTACTTTGCGTTCGAAATCTTTGCCGGGGTCGTATCTGGCCATGCTGCTTGGGTTTTAGTTTTAGCGGAGCGCCCTCAAATTAACAAGAAAAATTCAAACTTCGATTTTTCGCCGATTTATTTGCTACTTTGCATTAGCGCAGAAAAATTTGTAAAAAGAACAAAAAACCAAGACTTTTACTCGTACAGCATATTTCTGGCAAAATCTTTCATGCGAATACAGATGTTCACTCAACGGAAACCCTGGTACCTATTGCTCCTGCTGCCCCTTATCCTCTTGCTATGCGCCTAGCTCTAAGCCGACGAGGAGGCCGCCGCGGCGCCCTCCTCGCCGAGCAGCCGCCGGACCCGGCTGCTGGAGAGCAGCTCGTCGCCCGCCGAGGTGGGCTCGACGATGTCGAGCGACACGCCCGCCGCGTCGGTCAGCTCGTCGAGCCGCCGG
>CALCCH010000490.1 GCA_937899855.1 uncultured Saprospirales bacterium
CGCCAGCCCCCCCATCAGGTACAGCGGTAGGATCCGCCGGTCGCCAATCAGATCCCCCACGATGCGGCCAAACCAGTAGAGGAAGAGCATGTTGAAGAGAATGTGCATAAACCCTTCGTGCAAAAACATATTGGTGAAAATCGTCCAGGGGCGGGTGAGGATGTACCAAGGGTCGGCGGAGATGCAAAGAAAGTGGAGAATCTCGTTGTACAGCCCGGTGTCTTGCCACCCATTGGTCAATCGCAAGATGAGCTTAACCAAATTGATGAGTACAAAAACCGCCACGTTGACAATCACGATCCGGGTGATCATGTTGCCATAGCTAAACTGCTGTTTGACGTCATTCCAAATGGAATCTAGCATTTACGGTATGTATTTAAATAATTCCAAATTTATAAACTTGCTCCCGGATTTTCAAGTTTTCTCTCCCCCCGCACTAAATCATATTGCCGCCACTCTGCCAATAGCGGACGAGGAGGAAGCCAAAGAGGGCCCCACCGAGGTGGGCGAAATGGGCGATGCCCGTCGATGCGCCGCTAAAGCCCAAGGACAATTCAATGACCGCAAAGATGATGACGAAGTACTTGGCCTTGAGTACGATGGGGGGAAACAGCAGACCGATCCGGTTGTCGGGGAAAAGCGTCCCGTAGCCCGCCAGCAAGCCAAATACCGCTCCCGATGCCCCCAGTACCGCCATAAAGGGCTCCTGCATCGCCCGGGCGAACTGCTCGGGCGGTAATTGCGACAGCTCCCAATGCCAGACCCCCATGTGGAGGGCAATGGCTCCAAAACCACAGATCAGGTAAAACTTGAGAAACCGCGCCGGGCCCCAGTAGCTCTCCAGGGCCGTACCAAACATGTACAAGGCATACATATTAAAAAGAAGGTGAAACAAATCCCCGTGCATAAACATGTGGGTGACCAACTGGACGGGGAGAAAGTATTCGGAAGCGGGGTAGTGCAGTGCCAGTAGCGGAATGCCCTGTCCCTCCAAGCCAAAATAGGTCCCGGCAAACATCAACACATTGAGGATGATCAGGTTCTTAACGACGTCCGTTACTGGTGGCATATAAATGATTTTATTCGAGTAGACAGCAAGATAACACCCGATCCCACCCCGAGTTTCTAAATATCGACCATCAGAGTCCTGCCATCGATTACTGGGGCGGAGTTAATCCCCAGTGAAACGCTTTTCCAACTCTTCCAGTTCAAAGGTAATAAAACAATTCCGACCGTTGGGACCCTTGTAGGGGACGCTACAGGCGAAGAGCTGGTCGACCAACTCTTGCATCTGGGGGATGCGTAGGGCCTGGCCGCGTTTGATCGAAGCGGAGCGCGCCATGGCCCGGGCCAGGTTCTCGTTGCGGTCCAGTTGGAGTTCGAGGTTGTTTTTGTACTGTTCGAGCAGTAGCTCAATCACCTTTTGCTCTTCCTTCGAGCCCCTGAGGTCCGCCGGTACGCCGTGAATGACGAAGCTATTGTTGCCAAAATCTTGAATGTCAAAGCCCAGCCGGTTGATTTCGGGCAAGATCTCCTGCATCAGCACCACATCATTGGGCGCCACCTGGATGGTCTTGGGAAACAACTGTTTTTGCGTGTAGGTCTCCTGCTCGCTCAGTACGGCCAGGTAGCGCTCGTACAGGATGCGTTCGTGCGCCGTCTGCTGGTCGATGAGTAGGTAGCCCGATTTGATCTGGCTGACGATGTAGCTGTTGTGGATTTGGTAGGCCTGCTTTTGCTGTTTGGAAAAACTATTGGCCGCATCGTCCAATCCATTGCTTTCTGACCATTCGCTGCCGATGGTCACCGAATTTTCATCTTCCTCCGAAGCGGCCGTTTGATCGAAGCCCTCCAGCCCCCGGTACAAATCCTGCCAGTTGTCCAAGTTGTTGCGCTGACGCCGTTCCTCGGCGGGGGGCGAAAAGGGGCCGGGGCTGCCTTTGCCGTTGTCCGAAGACCGGACCGTCTGCTCACTGGGGGTGGGGTCTTCTCGCCGTGGGCGGTAGTTGCCCGTAAAGCTCACCTCCTGCTCGAAGTCGAGCGTTGGCGTAATGCTGTACTGCCCCAGTGCGTGGCGAACTGCTACCTTGAGGTAGTTGTACACCAAGCGTTCGTCGTCGAATTTGATTTCTTGCTTGGTGGGGTGGACGTTGATATCGATTCGCTTAGGGTCGATTTCGAGAAAGATGACGTAGAGGGGGTAGCTGTCTTTGGGCAGGAGCTCTTCGTAGGCCGTGACGATGGCGTGGTTGAGGTAGTTGCTTTTGATAAAGCGCTGGTTGACGAAGAGCAGCTGTTCGCCGCGGGTCTTTTTGGCGAATTCGGGCTTGCCGACGTAGCCCTCCAGCTTGAGTACGTCGGTCTCTTCGGCAACGGGGACCAGTTTTTTATTGCAATTGGTCCCGAAGATGGCGACCAGGCGTTGGCGCAAATTGCCGATGGGCAGGTGAAAGACTTCGGAGCCATTGTGGTGGAGGCTAAAAAAAAGATCGGAATGGGCCACGGCCACCCGTTGGAATTCGTCGATGATGTGCCGCATTTCTACGGCGTTGGACTTGAGGAAATTACGACGGGCGGGGACGTTGTAAAATAGATTTTTGACCGAAATATTGGTCCCCGCGCTACACTGGCAAGACTCCTGTTTGGTGAGCACCGAGCCTTCAAGTAGCAATCGGGCCCCCAATTCGTCCGCTTGGCGGCGGGTTCGCATTTCTACCTGGGCGATGGCGGCGATAGAAGCCATCGCTTCCCCGCGAAAACCCATGGTACGGATGTGGAAAAGGTCCTTGGCTTTGCGGATCTTGGAGGTAGCGTGACGCTCGAAGCACATCCGGGCGTCGGTGGGGGACATGCCACAGCCATTGTCGATGACCTGAATCAAAGTCTTCCCCGCATCCTTTACGATCAGCTTGACGCTGGTGGCGCCCGCGTCAATTGCGTTTTCCAATAACTCTTTCACTACCGAGGCCGGCCGCTGAATCACCTCGCCGGCGGCGATTTGGTTGGCGATTGCGTCGGGCAGTAGCTGAATGATATCAGCCATAGATGATGTTTGTTTTTGAGGGATCCGTCAGCTCCGCAGGGGCCCTTTGCCCCGGGGCTTGTCGATCGCTTTTAGTGTCCAAAGTGTTGTGTGGGTGCCGTTTAGCCTTGCGTTCCCAGGGCGTCGGCAATCTGGGGCAAATATACGGTAATAAATATATAGGCCATCATTAATAAGACCACGATTATGCCCAGCAGTAGCAGGTTGGATCGCAGTACCGCTTGGCGTCGGGCTTGGGCATTGCCCAGGCTGCCGCGTCGGAAATTTTGGGCGATCCGCGCCTTGAGCGCATTGGGATCGTTTTGCTTCATCTTATCGATCTGATCCAGTCGTTGTTGCAATTCCTCCTTCTTGGGATTCCAATGGCGGGGTTTGTACTCAAAACGCTGGTGCTTGGGGGTGCGAAAAACGCGTAATAAAGCCATAAAAGGATAATTTTATCGAGTCACTAAAATACAAAATTTGCGAGAACAAAATGGGCCTAAATTCCATCAATTTAGTCCTTATCGGACCGTCCGAACCTTCCGCTAGCACGCTTTCCCCGCCCGTTTGGCCGGGGGGCAGCGGTCGGGCGGTAGACTTCGGCGCATAAATAAGGCGCGGTAATTTGCAAATGCAGTCTACACTGCGCTATATTTGTACTCATCATCAGTAAAGTAAATTCCAGGACTGGAGAATGAGTGACCAAATCAAGCATGAGTGCGGTATCGCACTCGTCCGGTTGTTAAAACCGCTCGAATTCTACCATAGAAAGTATGGTACGGCCCTCTACGGCCTCGACAAGCTACGCCTACTGCTGCAAAAACAGCGCAATCGAGGTCAGGATGGGGCTGGCCTAGCCACCATCAAGCTCTATCCCAAGCCCGGTAACCGCTACATCAGCCGCCGCCGCTCCAACGCCAACAACTATCTCGACGATCTTTTTGCCAATGTCTACCGGCACTTCCAAGATCTGGACGCCGACCGTCTGAACGATCCCGCCTGGTTGAAAGCCAACAAGCCCTACGTCGGCGAAGTCCTGCTGGGCCACCTGCGCTACGGTACCCACGGTAAGAATACCATCGAGACCTGTCACCCCTTTCTCCGGCAAACCAATTGGATCAACCGCAACCTCATCCTGGCGGGTAATTTCAACCTCACCAATGTGGATGAGTTATTTAACGAATTGGTTGGGTACGGCCAGTATCCCAAGGAAAAATCGGATACGGTGACCGTCCTGGAAAAAATCGGCCACTTTCTCGACGATGAGGTCCAGCGACTGCACAACTGGTACAAGCCCGACGGTTTTTCCTCCGAAGAACTCAACGAACTGATTTGCGACAACTTGGATATCCAACGGCTGCTGCGCCGCGCCAGCCGCAAGTTTGATGGGGGCTACGTCATGGCCGGTATGATTGGCCACGGAGACGCCTTCGTCATGCGCGATCCCTCGGGTATCCGGCCGGCTTTTTACTACGTCAACGAAGAAATCGCTGTCGTCGCCTCCGAACGTCCCGCCCTACAAACGGCCTTCGATGTACACTACACCAAGGTCAAAGAACTCCAGCGGGGCCACGCGCTCATCATCAAGCGCAACGGGCAGGTGATGGAGAGGCCCTACATAGAACAGCGCCGCCGCAAGGCTTGTTCTTTCGAACGCATCTACTTTTCCCGCGGTACCGATCGCGACATCTACCTCGAACGCAAAAAACTGGGCGAACAACTCGCTCCGGCCGTCTTGAAGGAAGTGGGTTACGACTTTAAAAATACCGTCTTCTCCTTCGTGCCCAATACCGCCGAGTCCGCTTACTTTGGCCTGGTGGAGGGCCTGGACAAGGTGCTCGACGAAATCAAAATGGAGCGCATCCTGGAGCTGGGGGATGATCCCAAGCCCGAAAAGATTGCCAAAATTTTGGCCGATAAGGCCCGGGTGGAGAAAATTGTGGTCAAAGATGCCAAACTGCGCACCTTCATCGCCGATACCTCCAGCCGCGCCAACTTGGTTTCTCACGTTTACGACGTCACCTACGGCATCGTGAAAAATGACAAGGATACCCTGGTCCTACTCGACGACTCCATCGTCCGGGGTACCACCCTCCGCGATAGCATCATCAAGATCGTCTCGCGGCTACGTCCCAAGAAAATCGTTATCATTTCCTCCGCCCCCCAGATTCGCTATCCCGATTGCTACGGCATCGACATGTCCAAGCTCAAGGAGTTCGTCGCTTTTCGCGCCATGGTCCGGCTGTTGGAAAAGAGCAACCAGGAACACCTCCTCGACGAAGCCTACGAACGTTGCAAGGCCCAGGAACACCTTCCCGATGAAGAAGTCAAAAATGAAGTCCAGGCCCTCTACGACTTGTTCGACTACGAAGAGGTCTCCAAGGAGATTGCCCGCATCATTACCCCGCCGGAGATCAAACCCAAGGTAGCGGTCATTTACCAAACCATTGAAGGCCTCCACCGGGCTTGCCCCAATAATCGGGGCGACTGGTACTTCTCCGGCAATTATCCCACTCCGGGGGGCAACCGCGTCATCAATCGGGCCTTTATGATTTATATGGAGAAAGCGGACGTACGGGCTTATTAGTCGTACGGAATCGCGTCCCACTATTTTTTACGGTACAAGCATCCCTTTTCCTATCTACTAGTCTCTAAGGAGGGTAAACCTACTCGGTCGGTGTATGCTGACCGTCGGGCGGGCATCCGGTCCGGGCTCGGCTAAGCCCCGTTTTTTCCCAATTCGTGTCGTTTTCTTCTGATTTGATCTATTTAATTGCCCGAATTGGTCGCTCGCTACTTATTTTATCGAGAATCTATTTACACCTAAGCTTATCACATGATGAAAAATTTACTTCTCCCCCTGTTTGCCTTGCTGTTCACTACTGGACTTTGCGGACAAACGCTCGTCAGCGCTACTTTTCTAGCCACGCAATCCAAAGCGGAGGTGACGGACGCTTATAACCTCTCCAATACCCCGGTCAGCAACGGCATCCACCTCTTTAAAATCACTTACACCACCTTGGACATCAAAGGGCAACCCGATACCGCCTCGGGCCTGGTGGTGCTCCCCGACGTGGTGGGCACCTTCCCCCTCACCTGCTACCTGCACGGGACCGTCAATGGCCCGGAAGATGTCCCCTCCCGACTCGACGAAGACCTGGAGCCACGGGGCGACGCCTTACCCGCTCCCCTCGGCGCCTTTGGCTACGTAGTGGCGGCACCGGATTACCTCGGACTCGGCGACTCGCGTGGCTTCCACCCCTACGTCCACGCGGCTACCGAAGCTTCGGCTGCGGTCGACCTGCTGTTCGCCACGCGCGAATTTCTCCAAACCCAATCCGTAAGCCTCAACGACCAATTGTTCATCACCGGTTATTCCCAGGGAGGACACGCCGCCATGGCGCTGCACCGGAGCATCCAGCAGGAATACGCCGATGAGTTTACCGTCACCGCTGCGGCACCCATGTCGGGGCCCTACAGCATCTCGGGGGCGATGAAGGACGTCATCGTCAGTGACGAGCCCTATTTCTTTACCGGCTACCTGCCCTACACCATCCTGTCGTACAACGAAGCCTACGACCTGTTCGATGATCTGGGCGAATACTTCAAGGAGCCTTACGCCACGGCCATCCGACAGTTTGCGAGCGGCGACCTCGATCTCCAAACCCTCAACGGTACCCTCTCTTCCCAGCTGAGTGCCCAGGCGGGCGGCGTGTTTCCCAAGCGCATGTTACAGGACAGTATCCTGGCCATTGCCGAGGCCAACGATCAAAGCCATCCCTTGCTGATGGCCTTGGCCGACAACGATGTCTACGATTGGCAGCCCATGGCCCCCACCCGCCTTTTCTACTGTACGGCCGACGATCAGGTCACTTTCCGCAACAGTATCATCGCCGATTCCGTCATGCAGGCCAACAACGCGCCGGACGTGGGAGCGATTGACGTCAATCCCTTCGCCGATCACGGCGCCTGTATTGACCCGGCGGCTTTTTCTACCGTTTCGTTCTTTGCGGATTTTCAGGACGTTGATATCCGGACCGGCACTCGGGACCTGGAGTTGGTCGATGATTTACTCCGCATCAGTCCCAACCCCGCTTGGGATCGGGTCGATCTGGTCTGGTACGGCTCGGAAGGGCATTTGGAAGTGTACAACAACCAGGGGCAGCGCTTGCATCGGGAGGTGCTGGCGGCCGAACAATCGGGCAGCTACGACGTCAGTTCCTTGCCGGCTGGTATGTATTTGATCTACGCTACGGACGGCGAGCGGCAGACTTGGCAAAAAGTAGTCAAACGCTAGGACGACTACTGGCAGCCACAGCCTCCTCCGACCTTGCCTCCATTGGCGCCGGCGGCGCCTTCGCGGTAGGATTGGAAATTGATTTCGAACGATTCTAGGGGCTGGGCCGTCAACTGCATATTCTGCTCATTGAGGTACATCTTCTGGTACTCCTTTACCGGGACGCAGGAAGAAAATGCGAGGCTGAGTAAGAAAGCGAACAAGAGGAGCAGACGCAGTGGCATGAATTTAAGCTTTGTACGAAGGTATTAAATTACTCAACCCGGTGCAAGACCAATTGATCCGACTGGATCAATTGGTCTTGTTCGTCGATGATCAGACATTCGATCCCCCGCAGTTGGTTGATCAGGGCCAGGCCCTCGCGGACGCCCAGCACAAAAATGGAGGTGGCCAGGGCATCCGCCAATTCGGGATCGGGACAGATGACGCTGACGCTTTTGATGCCCGCGGTGGGATAACCCGTTCGGGGATCGATGATGTGGGCGTGGCGCCGCCCGTTGAGGAGGAGAAATTTTTCGTAATCTCCCGAAGTGACGATGGCCCCATCACCCACCCGCAGCCAAGCGGCCACTTTGCGGGTATCCTGAGGATCCGCAATGGCGACGCCCCAGTCTTGGCCATCCGCCTGCTGACCCCAACAGACCAGATCCCCCGAGGCGTTGACCACGCCGTGCTCGATACCCAACTCCCGCATGACATCCTTGGCCCGATTGGCGGCGTAGCCCTTTCCGATACCCCCGAAGCCAATTTTCATCCCCCGGCGTCGGAGCATGACGGTTCCGGCGGCTTCGTCCAGCAAAATATTTCGGTAATCGACCAAATCTACCGCACCGGCGATGCGTTCAGCTGGAGGGAGGACTTGTGCTTGGCCGTCGAAGTTCCAGAGCTGGTCCATCGCCGCAAAACTGATGTCGAAGGCACCCGCCGTCAATTCTGATACCTTGAGGCTGCGGCGGATCAGGCGAAACAATTCGGGGGCGACGGCTACCGCCCGCTGACCCGCGGCGCGGTTGACGGCGCTGGTTTGTGAGGCGGGGGCCCAGGAAGAGATCAGCCCTTCGATGCGTTGGATTTCGGCGATGCCGGATTCGATGGCCTGCCGGGCCAGGGCGGAATCGGGGTGTACGGCGGTCAGCTCAAATCCGCAGCCCATCAATCGGGTCGTTTGGGTGCTGGTGTGCAGCTGCGCTGGCAGTAGCAGGGGGAGGGTCCACAGCAAGGAGCAAAGGAGGTAGCGACGCATCAGGGTTGGAGGTGGCTTTGTAGCTTTTGGATGTAATCGGCCGGGCCGAGATTGGCGCGGTAGTCGAGGCGGTGGAGCTCCTGCCCTTCGGCATTGAGGAGGAGAACGGCGGGAAAAGCCCCCTGGGGATTGTAGCGTTCGGCGAGTGCTTCGTGGTGCGCACGCAGCTCGTCGGGAAGTTTGTTTTTCTTCTTGGCGGGGAAGTCCAGTTGCAGCAGGACGAGGTGCTGGTCCGCGTAGCGCAAAAAGTCGGGATGTTCGAGGACTTGGTTTTTGAACCGCATACAGGGTTTGCACCAGTCGGAGCCGGAGAAGACCATAAAGATGGGCGCGCTTTTTTGCTGGGCCTGGGCTTGGGCTTCGGTCAGCTGGGTATGCCAGCGGGTACTGTCCTGGGCGGGGAGGATTTGGAGGAAGAGCCCGCAGATCAAAGGGTAGAGTAGTAGTAATTTCATTGCTGGTGGATTGCTTATATTAGATCGTCGGAGTGGGGGGGAATGTTGCGCCGGGCTGCCAAATCTTTGGGTGGCCGTCCGTTCCGCTCGGTATAATTTTTTTCCTTCCTTGACATTCTTTCAACTTTATCTCTATATTTGTGTTCGATAATCAAAATAACAATCGTGAATCACAGCGCCTTTCATCATATGTACCATCATCTGCACTTACCACATCCGGTAGTGGGTACAGCTGTTGCATAAGGTCGACAAGATATAAAATGCAAAAGCGGTTTATCAGCTACCTGATAAACCGCTTTTGTTTTTTCTGGTTTTAACACTTACTCAACTCAAAACACCAACATGGATCGCTTAAAAATTGCCGTTCAAAAATCGGGGCGCCTGCGGGATGGCTCCCTGCAAATCCTCCGGGAGTGCGGCATCAATGTCGACAACGGTCGGGACCAACTGAAGGCGCAGGCCTACAATTTTCCCATCGACCTACTCTACCTGCGCAATTCCGACATCCCCCAGTACGTCGAAGATGGCGTTGCGGACGTGGGAATTTTTGGGGAGAACCTACTGGTCGAACAACAAAAAAGCCTCGATAAAGTCCTGCCCCTCGGTTTTTCCAAATGCCGCCTGTCGATCGCCGTACCCAAAAGCGTCGACTACACCGGCCCCGAATATTTGCAAGGCAAGCGCATTGCCACCTCCTATCCCCATTCCCTCCAGCAGTACCTCGCCCAACACCAGATCCAAGCCGACATCCACGTCATCTC
>CALCCH010000491.1 GCA_937899855.1 uncultured Saprospirales bacterium
GGCCCAGGAACCGCTAGCCGCCATGTACGAACGGTACCACTCCCGTCGCACTTACATCTTCTACCTCTCCACTCCGCCCCGGCTCTACGACAAAATTCCGGGCTTTCTCAGTACCTACGGGCTCAATACGGAAGAAAATGGTGCTTGGCGGCGCTTGATCGTCGAAAAACCCTTCGGGGTCGATTTGGAGTCGGCGCGGGTGCTCAATCGCAGCTTGTTGCGCTACTTCGACGAAGAACAAATCTACCGCATCGATCACTACCTCGGAAAAGAAACGGTGCAAAACCTGTTGGTGACCCGCTTTGCCAACGGCGTCTACGAGCCCCTGTGGAACCGCAACTACATCCACCACGTCGAAATCACCTCGGCGGAGAATATCGGTGTGGGTTCGCGGGGCGGCTACTACGACCAATCGGGTGCCCTGCGGGACATGTTCCAAAACCACCTGATGCAAGTCGTGGCCCTCGTAGCAATGGAGCCGCCCATTTCCCCCTCCGCCCAAGCCATCCGCGATGAAAAGCTCAAGCTCTTTCAATCCCTACGGCCCATCACCGAAGCCGAGGTAAGCCAATACGTCATCCGGGGGCAGTACCTGGCCTCCATGATCCGTGGCGAACGCGTCCTGGGCTACCGCGATGAAGTGGGCGTACCCGCCGAGTCGAAAACGGAAACCTACTGCGCCATCAATTTCTTTATCGATAACTGGCGCTGGGCCGGTGTCCCCTTTTACGTACGGACCGCCAAACGGATGCCCACCCGCGTTACCGAAGTCGTCATCTCCTTCAAACGGCCTCCCCATTCGCTGTTTATGCGGGAAAACGACATGAGCAATGCCAACAACCAATTGGTCATCCGCATCCAACCCGACGAGGGCCTCCTGCTCAACATCGGCATGAAGGTGCCCGGAGAAGGGTTTCGGGTCAAAAATGTCGGCATGGATTTTCACTATTCCGACCTGACCAATGCCCACGTTCCCACCGCCTACGAACGACTCCTGCTCGACGGAATTCGCGGCGACGCTACCCTTTACGCCCGTGGCGATTCGGTCGAACGCTGCTGGGAGTTTGTCCAACCCATTCTCAATGCCTGGGGGAACAATCCCAACATTCCGGTATATGGTTATCCCGCCGGTACCTGGGGGCCACCACCCGCCAATGAGCTCGTACAACCCGAGCACCTCAGTTGGCGCAATCCCTGTAAAAACCTGACGACCGACGAAGGTTATTGCGAACTGTAATTGTGTACCTTATCCCCTAACTCATGTATCCGGCCCAACTTCACCTTTTTGCGACCCCCGAAGCCCTCGCCCGCGCCTTTGCCGCCGAGCTGGCCCGGGAAATTGCCACCGGTCGCCCCCTACACCTCGCCCTGTCCGGCGGTAGCACCCCCCAACGTCTGTTCCAACTCCTGGCCGCTGCCGAAGAACCCCTCGACTGGACGGCGGTCCATCTTTACTGGGGCGACGAACGCTGCGTAGCGCCCGACCACGGGGAAAGCAACTACGGCGTGACGCGCAAATTGCTCCTCGATCGTATCGACATTCCCGCGGCCAACGTACACCGCATTCGGGGGGAAGCGCCCCCGGCCGAAGCGGCTCAAAACTACGGAGACTTACTGCGACAAGCACTGCCGACGAACGACGGCGTACCCGTCTTTGATTGGATTTTATTGGGCATGGGCAGCGATGGCCACACGGCCTCGATATTTCCCCACCAAATGGAATTGCTCAGGGCGGAGGGCCCCTGTGCCCTGGCCGTTCACCCGGACTCGGGACAGCGGCGGGTGTCCCTCACCGGGCCGGTCCTGAACGCTGCCCGGCGCGTGAGCTTTTTGATTACTGGTGCTTCCAAACGAGCGGTATTCACGAAAATCCTACACCGGCAAAACGAGTGGGAAACTTATCCTACCGCCCACATTCAACCAAGTGGTCAATTGGAATTCTATCTCGACCAATTCGTCCTCCACGAAGGGGAGGAAAAATAGATCGCAAAAAATCGCAAATATCATTTGCGGAATGCAAAAATACTGTATATTTGCGTCCCCTTGGTGCTGATATCTACAGCGCCAAAAGGTTTCGGGATGTAGCGCAGCCCGGTAGCGCACTTGCATGGGGTGCAAGGGGTCGCAGGTTCAAATCCTGTCATCCCGACGAAACCTAGGACTTATACCGGTAAGGTTTAAGTCCTTTTTTTATCAAAGTGAATTCACTTTCGGGATGTAGCGCAGCCCGGTAGCGCGCTTCGTTCGGGACGAAGAGGCCGCAGGTTCAAATCCTGTCATCCCGACTCTTTTCCAACCCTTCTAAAACAGCAGTAGCTTCCCGACCTGGAAGGCTGCTCCATCCTCCACCAAACGGTACTGGTACGCTCCCGTCCCCCATTTTCCCAGGCGCTGGATCGTAAAGCCCTCTCCGGCGTACACCCGCTCCCGGTGCACCAGGCGCCCCCGCAAGTCGTAGCACTCAAACTGGATATCGCCCTTACTTTTGACCCCCGTGTGCAGTTGGAAATGCAGCACATTGCCCTGTACCGGATTGGGAAACAGTTGGTAGGCCTGGGTGCGGAGCGAGAGCAACTGCTGCTGGAAGCCTACCCCGATCAGGGGATCGCTTTTGAGGAGGCTGACCTGGTCGGTGGCGGGGTGGGGGACGGCCACCAGGGCGCCATCGGCACTCACGTCGAAGTGCTGGCTGGGGAGGGCGGGCAGGTCGTGCGTCCGATTACTGCTGGAGTCGCTGACGACGAGGTGGTGGGCCATCAGGTTGGTATCGTCCGAGCGGAGGAGGATAAAGCGCCGGTCGCCATTGGCGTGGCGAACGGCGAGGGGGAAACCGAGGAAGCTTTTTTCTTCGCTAAAGCGCTGACCTTCGATTTCGAAAAATTGGCTGAGTTGGTCGGCGGTAGAAATGACCCGAAAACCACGACGGGCGGGGTCGTAGTCGATGCGGACCGGATTATCGGCGCAGGGATAGGTGCCAACCAGTACCCAGTCCGAGCCGTCGTCGTTGAGCAGGGCGATCTGATCCGCATCCTTGAGCGTAATGGCGGCGTAGGCCCCCTCCCCAAAGTCGTCGGAGACGGCAATCTGGAGGGGAAAACCCGTGAGGGGAATGCTTTTGAGGACTTGGTGGAGACCGAGGTCGATGAGTTGGACCTGATTGTCGAAGGGGTTGGCCAGTAGGGCAAAAGATCCGTCGGGCGTAAACTCCAGATCGCTGCGGATGCCAAAATTGGTCCAGCTGACGCCCGTATTGCCCGTATCGATGGTGCGGGAAAAACTGCTCGCGGCGCCGTCCAATTGCAAGACCCCAATGTTGTCGTCTC
>CALCCH010000492.1 GCA_937899855.1 uncultured Saprospirales bacterium
GAACCGTCACGGTATATCTGTGATTTTATCAATTTTAAGTAGTATCAGGGCGTATGGGATACCATGTTTGATTTGTCGACGGACTACCTGCTCATCGGCGTGGATAAGGCCAACAGCGACAGCGAGATAGCCACCCTGATCTCCAGCATGACTGCCTTGGACCAAAATTACGCCTACACCATTCACTCCAGTGGGCAATACCAGTTCAAAGAAGTCCCGGTGAAGCTCCGTAGTTCGAGTAGCTGTGTGGAAATCGAGCAAATGATGGCGGACATCGAACAGCAGCCCCTGGTGGATTACGTACACTACACCATCCGGACGGACGATTGCAACAGTTTGATCTGGGAGCCGCTCGGTGATTTGTGCATCAACAGCTACGGCAGTAGTTTTTTCGTTAAAGTGTTGGACGAAAATGACCGGTCCGACCTGAACCGACTGATCGCGGAGACCGAGACGGAACTGGTCAAGCAAAATGAATTCAATCCCCGCTGGTTTGAATTGCGTGCGACAAAAAATGCGGCCGGCGACGCGCTGGAGATGGCCAATCGCTTCCACGAATCGGGCCTTTTTGAATACAGCGAACCCGGAATATCGAAATATCCTGTGGAGTAGGAGCGCGGCTCCGATACGGTACCAGGCTTACGTAAGATCGAATAAAACCCATTGAGTGAATCGGACCACATACTAGCGGAGCGCTGCCAAAAAGGCGATCGCCGGGCCCAAAAGGAGCTCTATCAGCAATACCGACGGATGCTGTTTGGGGTCTGTTTGCGCTACGCCGCCAACCGCCAGGAGGCCGAAGACCTGCTGCAGGAAAGCCTGCTGCGCATCTATACCGATCTCTACCAGTACCAACCCACGGGCCCCCTCGGAGCCTGGCTGCGTCGGGTGACGGTCAACGTCGCGCTTCAGCAGTTGCGCAAAAAAAAGCGGCTCTTTCCGACGGAAGATCTGGATCAACTGGCCGATCGAGGGGAAGAGGAGGAGGACTGGTTTGCCGAAGATCGGGCTCGCGCCCTGCTCGCCATGGTCCAACAACTGCCCGAAGGCTACCGATTGGTGTTCAACCTCCACGTCATCGAAGGCCTCAGCCACGCAGAAATTGCCCAGCATCTGGACATCAGCGTCAATACGAGCAAGTCACAATTATCCCGTAGCAAAGCTTTGCTACGCAAAATGTTAGAAAAAAAGGTGTCGACCTAATGCCATGAGTGACCCACTGAAAAATAAAGGCCTAGCGGATTTTTTCCACCAGCACCTCGACCACTACGAAGAGGAGCCCGGGGCCGATTTTTGGGACCAGTTGGAGCCCCAAATCCCCGCCCCGCCCCAAAAACGGCGTTCCCCGTTGCTTTGGTGGTGGCTGGGCGGAATGCTGAGCCTGAGCCTGCTGATCGCCTACGTGATCTACAACCAGCGGAAGGTAGAACAGCTCGAAGACGCCATCATCGCTCAGCAGGCACTCGTGGAAACCCTCCGGGAGGAGCAAAACACTCCCCCCGAAACATCGGTGGCAATCGCCTCGGCTTCGCCGCCCGCCACCCCGGTCGCTCCCGGACCTCCGGTCCAGCCTGTGGCCCCATCCGCCACCCCCGCGGTGCTACCCCCGGTCCAAAACCGACCTTCCGAGCTGCGTACCCCGGCTACTCCGGCCAATCTACCCGAGCAAGACTTGACTACCATCAACAATACGCCCGAGGAGCGGGTGGGGTCCACCGAGTCCTCATCGCTCCCGCCTCGGGCTACCCAACCCATCCCATTCCTGGCTCCAAAACCCATTGTTCCCAAGCGCCAAGCATTGGAAAATGAAGCAACTAACACCACGACCATCGGATTTACTCCGCTCTTTGAAATTGGTGCTTATTACGAACAATGGCTTTGGGCCAGCGGGACGGGATCCAACGCGGAAGCCGCCGACTTTTCGGCCCGCGGCCAGGGCCTCCAACTGGGTCTCCGACTGGGGTCGCACTGGCGGCTGAGTACGGGCCTGGGGCTCCTGCAACTGCGGGTGGCCAGCCGGGGTCGGACCATTCTGGCCTACCAATCGGCCGGTGGGACCCGCGTGGGCAACGACCTCATCAACAGTTACCGTTACGACTTTGAATCGGCCCTCGGGACTACGGCTTACGAATCCGCCATCGGCTTTGCCCTGCAGGCGGATCCCGCTGCTAATTATCAGGAGGGACAAAATTTTGCGATCGACGTGGAGGAGATGGTCCGGATCAATTACTTGCGCCTGCCCCTGGAGTTGGCCTACCTCGGTGGTGGACCAAAATGGGAATGGACGCTGGGCCTGGGTGTGGATTACTACCGCATGGCAGCGCTGCGGGTGACGGGGCGTTTGAATCCGGTAAACATCAACAATACCCGGAGCGAGCTTTCCAATCGCCAGAGTGCTGCCCTCGCCCTGGCGGGACTCGACGACACTTTCTGGGCCGGACGCCTGAACGCGGGCCTGGCCTGGCGGGGAGCTGGGCAGTGGCGCGTGGGGTTGCGCTCCTTTGGGCAGTGGAGCCTCACCAATTTCAGTGCGGGCCAGTCGCTAGTTGGGCTGGGGCTCCAATTGGGGGCGGCTTACGAATTTTAAATCAAGCACCATGAGGAATTTATTTTTACTGTCGCTGGGGTTGCTCGTTTCGGGAATGGCCGGGGCACAATCCACGTATTCGCCCTGGAGCCTGGAGTTTTACGGCAGCCCTCAATGGTCGCAATACTCGAATCGGTCCGAGACGGCCACGTTCCTAGTGGCCGGTGCTGCCGAGGGGGAGGTCTTTTCCTTTAGTACTGGACTACTGGTACGTCGTCAGTTGCGTCCACGCTGGTTACTGGATGCGGGCTTGGGGCTGGAGTGGAAAGTGGCTTCGCGCTGGTCCTTGTTGTTCGAACCGGAGGGCCAGTTGCGTTTGCGGGCCAATACGGGGGGGCAGCGTCGCTACCGTTGGGGTACGCGCTTGGGGCTGGTGCTGTATTTCGGGCGGTCTTAAAAATTACCCCTCCTTTTGCTATCTTACCGCAAAAAATGAAGATCCTACTCAGTGTACTTTCCCTGGTTTTCCTGTTTGGCGCCCGCAGCTGTGGCGATCGCGTCCAAACCTCCGAGTCAAACGCTCCCCTCCACGAACTGGGCGACACCCTGACCCTGGTCAAGGGGGAGCCCTTGCTGCTGGCCGGTGAATCGCTCAGCCTTACCTATGCGGAGAACAACGACAACCGTTGCCCACAGGGGGTCAATTGCATCGTGGCGGGGGTGGCCAAAGTGAGCCTAGGCGTAGCCAAAGCGGCGGAGTCGGAGCTGGTGAAGTTGGAGGTAAAGGGGCTGTGTGACGACCGGGAAGGGTCCTGTGGCAATCAGGCAACCGTGGCGGGCTACCGCCTCCACATTTTGACGGCCGATCCTTATCCCGGCTCGGCAGCGGCCAAGTCCGGAACGGCGACGGCGAGCATTCGCCTCATCGTTAGCGCTGCCCAGTAGGCAGCCCTCCGGAGAACCCAATTCCCATTGACTATTTGGCGGGAGCGGGGGGGTCGATGATTCCTCCGCTGATTTTCTCGCCATTTTGGTACTCGTATTCCATCGTTTTGAAGCCCTCTTCGTTGAAGAAAATATTGGGGCCGTGGAGTTGGCCATCCCGGTAGTGGATTTCGCGCTGAACCTTGCCCAGCTTATCGAAGGAGCGGTAGACGCCGTGGAGTACCCCATTTTTGTATTCCCCTTCTTCATCCCGCCGCGATCCGTGCCGGTACTTGGTCTGTTGGCCGTGCAGCTGATCCGCCAGGTAGGTGGCTTGCACGGTGATCTGGCAGCGGTCGTTGAATTCCAGGTGCAGGCCTTCCTTTTGGCCATTGACGTACTGGGTACTCGATTTGACTTTGCCATCCGGGAAGTAGCTGGTCCAGGTACCCGTTTTATTGCCATTGTACACAAAGCCTTCCTCGTCCAGGCTGCCGTTGGCGGTCGTCTTGGTTGCTTTTTCTAGGGGGCTGTTGGCTACGCTAGCCAGCTCGTAAGCGGAGAAGTCGCCACTGGCTACGGAGGTCGAGTCGGAGGAGCCGCACGACAGCAGGGTAAATAGGAGGCCCAATAATAAGGTATATCTCATCGGTGTTGGAAATTTTAATGGCTCGTAAATCGGCTCAAAATTAATGGAATTGCCCAAAACTTGCAAACCGCGCTTTGCCCCTTCCGTAGGGGCCAGAAATTGAACGGTCCGGGACTTTTTGCTAGCTAAAGAATGTCCCAAAGTTTTGTTTAGTTCGGGAGGCTAACTATTTTTGCTGCCCTAAAAAAGCTCTGATTTATGGACATTCGCATCAGCAATCTCAGCAAAAGCTATGGCCCCCAAGTGGCGGTAGACAATATCTCCTTCTCCGTCAAAACGGGAGAAATCCTGGGCTTCCTTGGCCCCAACGGAGCGGGAAAAACCACCACCATGAAAATGATCACCAATTACATCGACATCGATTCCGGTGATGTATTGATCGGTGATCGCTCGGTGAAGGACGGGACGCAAAAAAAGCACATCGGTTATTTGCCCGAAAACAATCCCCTCTACCTCGAAATGCCAGTTATGGATTACCTGGCCTTTTGCGCAGCCCTCCAGTCGGTAGCCAAAGATCAAATTCCGGGCCGCGTCCGCGAAATGATTCGCGCCACGGGCCTGGACGCCGAAAAGCACAAGAACATCGGGGAACTCTCCAAGGGATACCGCCAGCGGGTGGGACTGGCCCAGGCCCTCATCCACAATCCCGAAATCCTCATCCTCGACGAGCCCACCACCGGCCTCGATCCCAATCAGATCGTGGAAATCCGGGACCTCATCCGCACCATCGGACGCGAAAAGACGGTTATCCTCAGTACCCACATCCTCCCCGAAGTGGAAGCGACCTGCGACCGGATTTTGATCATCAACGAAGGAAAAATCGTGGCCGACGGCACCCCCACCACCCTCCGCAAGCAAGCCCAGGGCAACCAGGTGCTCCGCCTGCGGATCGAAGACGCCAGCGCGGATGACGTACACGCCGCCCTGCGCGAGCTCCCCACCGTGGCCCTCGTCGATATCCTCGATGCCGCCCAGCAGCGCTTCGAAGTCCAGAGCCGACCCGAGGCCAGTTCCAACCGCGAGATTTTCCAGCTCTGCGTCCGCCGCAACTGGCTGCTCAGCGAAATGGTACCCCTCGAAGCCAAATTGGAAGACGTCTTCCGCGATTTAACCGTCAACTAAACCCTACGAAAACGCAAAATCATGACTACCCATCCCGTTTGGATCATCGCCAAAAGAGAGCTGGCCTCCTATTTTGATTCGCTCGTAGCCTACATCCTCCTCATCGCCTTTCTCGCCTTTACCGGGCTCTTTACCTGGTAGTACGGCTCCGAAATCTTTTTCCGCAAACAAGCCGATCTGCTAGTCTTTTTCTATATCTCATACTTGACCCTCTTCATTTTTATCCCCGCCCTCACCATGCGTCAGCTGGCGGAAGAAAAGAAAACCGGAACCATCGAACTGCTGCTCACCAAGGACGTCACCGACCTACAGGTTATCCTGGGCAAGTTTTTGTCCTGTCTGCTGATGGTGAGCATCGCCCTGGCTTTTACCCTGGTGTACTACATCACGGTATCCCGCATCGGCGATATCGACCACGGGGCCACCCTCTGTGGCTATTTCGGCCTCTTCCTGATGAGCGCCGCCTACATCAGTATCGGCTTGCTGGCCAGTAGCCTCACCAACAACCAGGTGGTGGCTTTTTTGCTGGCCTTGTTGATCGGTATTTGCTTTCACTTCGTATTTGGTTTTTTAGCGAGTAGTATCGCTGGTTGGCAGGGGGAACTGCTGGCTGGCCTGTCGCTCCAAACCCACTACGACAGTATCTCCCGGGGCGTGATCGACACCAAGGACCTCGTCTACTTTGCCTCGATTATCGTGCTGGGCCTGTCCCTCGCGGCTCAGGTCATCGCCAAACGTTAACCCAAAAGCGACGATTATCATGAAAAACGCATCTTCCATTTTCCTCCTGATTGGTATCATCGTACTGGCCAACCTCCTGTCCAATCAGTTTTTCCACCGGATCGACCTCACCGATGGGCAGCAATTTACCCTCAGCAACGCCACCAAGAATATCCTGGGCAAGCTCGAAGATCCGGTGACCATCACCGCCTACTTTACCGAAGGCCTAGGCCCCGAATTTACCAAAACCCGCAGCGACTTCCGCGACATGCTCATCGAGTACGCCAACCTGTCGAACGGGATGGTGGATTACGAGTTTATCAACCCCAACGAGAGCGAAGACGTCGAGGCGCAGGCCCAGCAAAATGGGGTCCAACCCGTGCTGATCAGTTTGCGGGAAAAGGACCAGACCAAACAGCAACGTGCCTACCTCGGGGCCGTGCTCCAATCGGGAGAGCAAAAGGAGGTCATCCCTTTTATACAACCCGGTTCGCCCTTCGAATACAGCTTATCCACCAGCATCAAAAAGATGGCGGTGATCGATAAGCCTACGGTCGGGGTGGTGGAGGGTTACGGCAGTGCGGGACCCAACGAACTGGCGGAAGTTTACGCGGCTCTGGGGATTTTGTACAATGTGGAAAGCATCAATCTCGCTACGACGCCCAGTATTCCGCCACGGTTTAAGACGGTGGCCATCGTAGCGCCCACAGATTCCATCCCCCCCGCTCATCTGGCCGTTTTGGATGCCTACCTGGCGCAGGGCGGCAGCCTCTTCGTCGCCATCAATACCGTGGGCAACGAGGGGGGTGGCATCCAGGGCATCGTCATATCAACGGGGCTGGAAAGCTGGCTGCGGGGCAAGGGTTTGGAGGTCGAAAACAGCTATTTGGTCGACGCGGTTTGTGGCACGATTACCGTACCCCAGCAAGTGGGAGCCTTTCGGGTCAACGCCCAGGTTCAGTTTCCCTACTTCCCCATGCCCAAGGAATTTGCCGATCATCCCATCACCGAAGGGCTGGAGCAGGTCATCATGCCCTTCGCCAGTCCCCTCCGTTTCGTGGGCGACTCGGTGTCTGCCTTTACGCCCTTACTGTTTAGCTCCGACCTGACGGGAATCATCCAGGCGCCCACCATCTTTGAGATTGAAAAAAATTGGGCGGAAAGCGATTTCCCCCTGTCGCGTATCACCATCGGTGGTATCCTTCAGGACGGTCCGGGGCGCTTGGTCGTCATCGGTGATGGGGATTTTCCCGCCTCGGGTGGTGGTGGTCGGGGGCAGACCTCGGACAACGCCAGCCTCATGGTCAATAGCATCGACTGGCTCTCGGACGATACCGGTCTGATCGAGCTGCGTACCAAGGGCATTGCCTCCCGGCCGCTGGAAGAGATGGAGGATGGCCAACGTTCGCTGCTGAAGTGGTTCAACTTCCTGTTTCCCATCGTGCTGGTATTGGCCTACGGTATCTTTCGCTACCAGGTTCGTCGGGGGCGTCGGCAGCGGCGCAGTCAGGAATCCTTTGTCTGATTGATCGTGGGGGAGTAGCAGCCCCGCGGGAATTGTAAAACCAGCCGATCCTGATCCATACGTCGGGAGTGGCCCAAAAAGTTAGTATCCTCATGAAAAATAAAACCTTGTGGATCGTTTTTTCCGTTTTGCTGGTGCTTTACCTGCTCAGCCAGCTTTTGGGCGGGCAGCGGGCCGAACGCAGCTTTAATCCCGTATTGTTTTCCCTGGATACTGCGGCGGTGACGCGCAGCGATCTGTACACTCGGGCGGACAGCTTCGAGCGGGTTAGGATCGAGAAAGAAGGGGCGGGATGGATGGCGAGTATGGGGAGCATCCGCACCCCCGCCGAGCACGATCGGGTGATGGCCTTGCTGGAGCAGTTGCTAGAGGCTAAGGCCCAACGCATTGCGGCCAAGAAGGCGGATCGTTGGCCCAATTTTGAGCTGGACGAAGCCAGTGCCAAGGCCCACGTGGTGGTGATGGCGGGCGATCAGACCGTGGTCGATCTGTGGGTCGGTGGTTTCCGTTTCAACCAACAAACCCGCGCGGGGACCTCTTTCCTCCGCAAGGGTGAGGCGGATGACGTCTACGCCCTCGACGGTTTTATCAGTATGGGGCTGGCCCAGGGTATTGACAGCTACCGCAACAAAACGCTGCTCCGTTTAAACCCCGAGGAGCTGACTCAGGTCGAACTGCAACTGGGCGCGCAGAGCTTTAACTACCAAAAAACGGGGGGACAGTGGACGACGCAGGATGGCGCCCCGCTCGATTCCACCAAGATGGCCCAGTACCTCGGTGGCCTGGCCAATTTTAACGGCAACCAATTTGCCGACGGGTTTGCTGAGGACCAAGCTAACGTCCAGTCGCGGCAACGGCTCGTGCTGCGTGGCAACAATATGGCGGCTGCCCTGGAGGTCGATTGCTTTGCCCTCTCCGGTGCCGCACAGCCCTTCGTGGTCCGCTCTTCGCTCAATCCCGCCTACTTTAGCGGCGACTCGACGGGTCTTTACCAGCGCCTTTTTAAGACTCCCCTTAACCTCCAATAAGCCCGTACCCATGACCAACAAAGAAATTGCCCGGAACTTCAACGAGCTGGCTCGCATCATGGAGCTCCACGATGAAAACCCCTTTAAAATTCGCAGTTACGCCAATGCCTATCTGCAACTGCGCAAGGTGGGCACCCCACTGGTGGACATGAGTGATGCGGAGATTTCAGGGATCTAGGGGGTGGGAAAGGCCATCGCGGGCAAGATTCGCGAGTTGGAGCGAACCGGTACCCTGGCGGCGCTGGAAAAGTACCGCGAAATGACCCCGCAGGGGGTTCAGGATATGCTGCGGATTAAGGGTTTTGGTCCCAAGAAGATCAAGTCGCTGTGGAAGGGGCTGGAGGTGGAGACGATCGGAGAATTGCTGTACGCCTGTAACGAAAACCGTTTGGTAGAACTCAAGGGTTTTGGGGCGAAAACGCAGGAGGACCTGCGGAAAAAGCTCGAATATTTTCTCAAGTCACAGGATCAGTTTTTGTACGCTACCCTCGAAGAAGTGGGGGAGGAGGTGCTGGCCCATCTTCAGCAGGCCTTGCCGGCGGGGACGCCCGTGGCCTTTGTGGGGGCTTTTCGTCGCCGAAACCCCGTTTTGAAAGGGATCGAGCTGCTGGTGGGGGGGGATCTGTCCGCCGTTTTTGATGGGGAAGAGCTGCGTTTGGTCCGTCAGGAGGAAGACTACTACCTCGCCCGGACGGCCGATGAGATTCCGGTACGGCTTTTTCAATGTCGCCCGGAGGCCTTTGGCTCGAAATTGTTTCGCCACACGGGTACGGAAGCGTTTACGCAATACTTTTTGGAACGGGCCCAGGAGACCGACTTTCGCGATTTGGCGGAGGAGGCCGAGGTGTTTGCCAAGGCGGGTATCCCTTACATCGAGCCGGAGTTGCGGGAGGGACCGGGGGCCGTTGACCGAGCCCTGGTGGGTGACCGCAAGCCGCTGATCGAGGTCGAAGAGGTCCGGGGGGTGCTCCACGCCCACAGTACCTATTCCGATGGTATCAATAGCCTGCGCGAAATGGCCGAATACAGCCGCGACCGGGGCTACGAATACCTGGGCATTACCGATCACTCCAAGTCGGCTTTCTACGCCAATGGCCTCAAGGAGGACCGGCTGCGACGGCAGTGGGCGGAGATTGACGTGCTGAATGAGGAGTTGGCTCCCTTTAAAATTTACAAGGGCATCGAATCCGACATTCTCAACGACGGCTCGCTCGATTATCCCGCCGATTTACTTCAGGAGTTTGATTTTATCATTGCCTCGGTGCATTCCAACCTGCGCATGGACCAGACCAAGGCAACCAAGCGCTTGCTGGCCGCCATCGCTAATCCCTACACCACCATGTTGGGCCACCCTACGGGACGCCTGCTGTTGGCGCGGGAAGGCTACCCCATCGACCACCGGGCCGTGATCGACGCTTGTGCCGAATTCCGGGTGGCCATTGAGCTCAACGCCAACCCCCTGCGCCTCGATCTGGACCACACCTGGATCGAATACGCGCTGGAAAAGGGCGTGCTGCTCTCAGTCAACCCCGATGCCCACAGTACGGGGGGGATCCACGACATTCACTACGGGGTGCTGGCCGCTCGCAAGGGAGGGCTGAGTGCCGACCGCTGCGTGTGTTGCTTTGACCGTACGGATTTTGAGGCTTTCCTAGCAGGGCAGCGCGTTTAAATCTCATTAGCAACTCATTAACAATTATTGCCGCTTCATTAACAAGCCCATTGGCGTCAAGGTCGTATTTTGCAACATTGTTTCAGAAAAGCGGGAAAAATAAGGCTCCCTTTACTCGGTGAGAAATTTCCCTTATTTTTGCAAGCGTCCAGCAATTATTATATCAAACTAAAATTTTACACGAATAATGGAAAACTCTAAAGGAATTCAAATTGGCCTGCTCGTATTGGTAGGTGCCCTGTTGGTAGGAAACTTCATGGGCGGATTCGACGGTCTTTTTGGTGGTGGCGACGATGCCAAAGACGCCGCTCGCGAAAGTCTGGCTACTGACGTTACTGGCGAAGCCAACAGTACGGTAGCTCCCGCTCCTACCAAAACGGCTGAGCCCGCTGCTCCTACCGGTCCTACGACCACGATGGAGTTCGAAGAAACCGAATTTGACTACGGTACGATCGACCAGGGTGAAAAAGTAAACCACACCTACTCTTTTACCATTACTGGTAACGAGCCCCTGATCATCAGCAATGCCAAGGGCAGCTGTTGTTGTACGGTTCCCGCGTGGCCCAAGGATCCCATCGCTCCGGGTGCTACGGGCGAGATCCAGGTACAGTTTGACTCTAAGGGTAAGAAAGGTACCCAGAGCAAGCGCGTAACCATCACCGCCAACACCGATCCCGTACAGAGCTTCTTGACCATCAAAGGTCAGGTGACGGCTCCCGAAGGCGAAGCGGCTCCCGCTACGCAGCCCGCTCCCGCCCAGTAATCGAGGGGGATCGCATTTAGCATCGCAAAAAGCCTGTACAGATTGAACAAAATTTGTACAGGCTCTTTTTATGTTTAGGAAAAGTCCTTCGGGGCACTTTGCGTATCAATTCGCTACCCGCATATGAAAAGCTATTTGTCGCTCATCAAATTTAGCCATACCATCTTCGCCCTGCCCTTCGCCCTATTGGGCTTTTTTTTGGCTACCCTCGAATTGGGAAACGGGATCGACTGGCGGCTTTTCGGCTTGGTCTTGCTGTGTATGGTCTTTGCCCGCAGTGCCGCCATGGCCTTCAACCGCTATTTGGATCGCGATATTGACCAAAAAAACCCCCGAACGGTGACGCGGGAGATTCCGGCGGGGATCATACCGGCCCAGTCGGCCCTGCTTTTTGTGGTGGTCAATTCCCTCTTGTTTATTGCCACCACCTGGTTCATCAATTTGCTCTGCTTTATGCTGTCCCCGATAGCCCTGCTGATCGTCCTGGGCTACAGCTACACCAAGCGCTTTACGGCCCTGTGCCATTTTGTGCTGGGCTTGGGTCTGGCCCTGGCACCCATCGGGGCCTATCTGGCGGCGGGCGGGCAGTTTGACCTGATTCCGCTGCTCTATTCGGGGTCCGTCCTCTTTTGGGTCAGCGGGTTTGACATCATCTATGCCTTGCAGGACGAACAGTTTGATCGGTCGCTCAACCTCAAATCGATCCCCGTCCGCCTCGGTCGGGTCGATGCGCTCCGCCTCTCTAATGTGCTCCACCTCATCTGCGGCTCCCTCATTTTGTTCGCCGCCTACCAAATGCAGCAAACTTATCAGCAGCTCGGCTGGCTACACTGGGTGGGGGCTTTCCTCTTCGTGGGCTTACTGATTTACCAGCACCTCTTGGTCAAACCCAATGACCTGAGTCGCGTCAACTTGGCTTTTTTTACCACCAATGGCGTGGCCAGTTTGATTCTGGGGGCCTTGGTGATTATTGACGTATTGTCGTAGGGACTTCTTTAAATTTTAACATTTCGGATCGCCAGTACCGGGGGCCCCAATACCAATCAGTGCTGAGAGCCTCTCAATCGGATCTTTCTTTCTTGATATAATTCGTATTCGTATTTATTTTAATTCGTAAATTACTGTAAGATAGCCTGTTTTCTCTTCCGCTTTCCTCCCCCGCGCCTTTCCCCTTTTTACTCCAAAACATTTATGTAAAAAAATAGCCATATGCTCTCAAAAACCGAGGTCTTTGGCACGATTTTCGGTGCTTTTTGTGAATACATCAGGTCTTCCGACTCGCTTCGGCTTGCCGCTTGGTAAACAACCTGAATCTACTGATCCACACAACGTAAACTGTTACGGTCCCGCAGACTGGTCATTCCTTTATTTGTTTGATGGTTTTTGATGATTATGGAAAGAGAAACTACGCGTACTTTCCCACCATTGCTGCTACTGATCGCTTTACTGGCGAGTGGAAGTGCAGCAGCTTGGAGCGGGGAGGTAGAACAGTCCGTCCGGTCCGGCCCCATTACGGGACTGGCCGATACCCTTTATCTCCAGCTTGAGGATTGTAACGGCAGGCTCCCGCTTTGCCTCAATATCCCCCTCGCCGACAGCGCCGCCTACGTCCTGAGTGTCGACGGAGCTGCCTACGCTGGCGACCCCAACCCCTGTAACGAAGAAATTTTTCACCAGTTCGATTACCAGCCCTTACCCGGAAGTGGTGGCCTCGGCGCTTACGTCCTGCAAAGTTGGGGCATTGGCGGCTCCATTTTCTCCGCCCCCTTCAATACCATGCAGGAACTGGTGGATTCCATGAACCAGTGGGATGCAGTAGGCAATTGGAACCTCGACCCTACCAATTTCTCGATCGTGGGAGGAGATCCCGCCGAGACCTATTCCGCACTCCAAGTCTGGCACCCCACCCTGATAACGCCCGTTCAGCTCCCACGTCTGGATTTTCCCATCGCCCAGGGGCTCGAATTGAGCTTTCCCCACGGCGTCCACCAACTGGTAGTGGAACGCCTGGCGGATGGGCAGCGCGATACTAGTCAAATTTACGTTTCCTGTACGGAGGCCGTCCAAGTCGATCTGACGGTCGACTGGCTGACCAGCGATACGTTTTGCTTGGACTTTAGCGAGCTGTTGCTGCCTCCGATTACCGTCCGCAATGATTGTCCCGACGCTTCGGGTACGGAAGTGGCCTTCCAGTGGATTTTGGGCGATTCCTGTTTACAAATCACTGGCCTCAATCCGGGCGCGGATTCCGCCTGTATCCTGGCCTGCGACCAAACTGGCCAGTGCGACACCACCTGGATTACCGCCACCACGCTGGTGGATTACCGGGTAGGCGTCCGTGATTTTTACGATACGGTCCGGGTGGGACAAAGCGGTACCCACTGCATTGACTTGTCCGTTTTTGGGGGAATGGCGGCGGCTTCCATCACCGATTTGTGTCCCGCGGATTGGGGAAGTACGGCGAATCTCAGTATCGATCTGCTCAATTACTGTGTCAGTTATACGGGCCTCGCCGGTCCCGCTACGGAAGACTTTTGCATTGAAGTTTGTGACGTCAATGGGGTATGCGATACGACCTATCTACACCTCTGGGTACGGGACGAAACCCCCCTCGTGGTGCGGGATACCATCCTGCGGAACGCCAGCAAGTCATTCTGTGCGCTCAAAAGCGATAATTTACAAACGGCTCCGGCCAGCTTGATTGATGCTTGCTCCGGGGCCAGCCCCGAACCCGTCCGGTTTGACTTGGATTTGGGGAGCTATTGTGTCAATTATTCCGGTCGGGAGGTCGGATTGGGGGAAGCCTGTCTCTACTTGCGCGACAGCCTGGGCAATACCGATACCACCTACCTACGCGTACTGGTGCGTGACCCCCAGATGGCTATTGAGAACCTAAGTTTGGAGGTAGGGGAGGTACTCGAATACTGCGTGGATACCCTCGAATTGGTGGGGCGTGTGCAAAGTATCCAAAATATTTGCCCCGAGGCGGGGCGATTGGATTTTACGTTTGATGAAGACGCGCTGTGTTTGGAAGTGGTGGGCCTGGAAAGCGGTCGCGACTCGCTGTGTTACGTTTTTTGTGACGATACGGGACTCTGTGACACCATCCGCTGGCGGATTGAGGTATTGGCGCCCCCCGTACTGGGTCCCGTGGCTACCGAAGATTTTGCCAGCATTCTGGAAGGGGAGACGGTCGAGCTGGAGTTGTGCGTCAACGACAGCCTCCGCGCTGCGGGGGACCTGCGGCTACAACTGCTCGATGAGCCCCGCTGTTTTGGAACGGCGAGTTTGGTGGCGGACAATTGCGAGCTGACCTACCAATCTACGGGTGGGGGCTGTGGGAAAATTGAGATCCTGCGTTATGCGCTTTGCAATGCCTTGGCTTGCGATACGACTTTTGTGTACATCAAGATCAACTGCGAAGTACCGCCCCTCAAAGTCTATTCGGCCTTTTCTCCCAATGGAGACAGTCGCAACGACGTCTTTCGCATCGATGGTTTGGAACGCTATCCCGAACACCGCGTCACGGTTTTCAATCGTTGGGGGTTGCGTCTGTTTCAGACCCAAAATTATCAAAATGACTGGCGGGGTACCTGGGAATCCGAAGCCCTGCCGGATGGCGTATACTTTTATTTGGTGGAAGATGGAGTGGGGGGAAAACACCGTGGAACCCTGTTGATACACCGTTAGAAAGCGTCGGGAAACGGGGGGGTAAAAGCGATTTTGCGCCGCGTAAAAAAGGATTTAATGGTTTTTGTAAAATATTGATAAACAATTATTTAGGACTAGAATGGAACCCCTCGTGGGGTGGGTCAAAAAACTTAGCATCATTTTTGACTCTTACCAACTGAAATTGCACATTAGACTGAATTTCCAGCCAAAACCCCGCTGGTTGTGAATTCCTTCGTTGTTAAAACAACAAACATGAGAAAAATTACACTCTTTTTCACTCTAACGATTTGTCTCACCTACTCGGCATTTGGCCAGCAAGACCCCATGTTTACCAAGTACATGTTCAACAGCTTGGTGTACAACCCAGCCTACGCGGGGGCCAAAGACCACATGGCCATCGGGATCCTGCACCGGACGCAGTGGTGGGGCATCGACGGGGCACCAACGACGCAGTCTTTTACCATCCATACGCCGCTCAAAAACGAGCGGGTCGGCGTGGGACTCAGCGCCGTCAACGCCGTGGTGGCGAGTATTAGGCTTTTCATGTGCGATGCCCCT
>CALCCH010000493.1 GCA_937899855.1 uncultured Saprospirales bacterium
CCAAGTTCTAAAGATGCCAAAGATGCGCCGAAGGATAATTTTCAGACACACCCTAATATTTGTTGCCTCCCTCACCATCCGGTTCGTTGTGTTCACGACTGCCGTTTTGACCTGTATCGTTCTTCGAGCGGTCGCGTTTTCTGCCATTTTTTGTCCAAAATTCTAGTGTCACAATATTCGAACATCTCCCCCTGAGTGAAGCAATACTACGATTTTCTGCCAAGCTGGCATGGAGAATCATCCCACCCCGCGCCACCGTGGCCCGGGACCACCAAATGCAAGTTTATGTTCGAAGATTTCTTCTTTCCCCAAGATATGAGTGAAGATTCCGAATTCCTACCCCTCTTCTCGATCGACGATCAGGATGGAGAAGAATTGGAAATTGAAGACTCCCTTACCCTGCCCGTCCTGGCCCTAAAAAATACCGTCCTCTTCCCTGGGGTGGTCATTCCAATTACCATCGGTCGGGCCAAATCGATCAAAGCGGTCAACAAAGCCCACGATTCGCACCGGATGATTGCCGTATTGTCCCAACGATCTACCAAAACCGAGGACCCGAACCGGGAAGACCTCTTTGGAATCGGAACCGTGGCCAAGTTGGTCAAGCTGCTGCGGATGCCCGATGGGACCGTTACCGCGATTCTTCAGGGCCGTCACCGTTTCCAGCTTGAGGAGATGACTGCCGAGGAACCCTATCTGGAGGGACGGGTCAATACCCAGGAGGAGGTACCACCCGAGGATCAGTTGGAGTTCAAAGCCCTGATCGCCACGCTCCGCGACAAGGCCAAGGAGGTCGTCGAACTCTCGCCGAATATCCCCTCCGAAGCCGTAATGATGCTGGGCAACATCACCGATGACTCCTTTCTGCTCAATTTCATTGCGTCCAATATGGGCCTCAAAATCGAGGTAAAACAGCACATCCTCGAATTGGATCAGCTGACCGTAAAGGCAACCACGGTACTGGAAAATCTCGATGCGGAACTGCAACTGTTAGAGTTGAAAAATAAAATCGAATCCAAAGTCCGTGGTGACCTGGAAAAACAACAACGCGACTATTTCTTGGGCCAGCAACTCAAGACCATTCAGGAGGAGCTGGGCCAAAATCCCCAAACCGAGGAGATCGAAGCCCTGGTCGTTCGAGCCAAACAGAAAAGCTGGCCCGAAGAAGTAAAAAAATCCTTTGAAAAAGACATCAACAAGCTTCGGCGTACCAATCCGCAAATGGCGGAGTATTCCGTCCTGATCAATTACCTGGAGTTGCTGCTCGACCTGCCCTGGCGCGAGTACACCGAAGACAATTTTGATCTTCAATCGGTCCAGCAAGTGCTGGATCAGGACCACTTCGGTTTGGAGGACGTCAAGGAGCGGATTTTGGAGCACCTGGCCGTGCTCAAACTCAAGGGTGATATGAAAGCGCCCATCCTGTGTTTGGTCGGGCCTCCGGGAGTCGGCAAGACCTCCCTCGGTCGGTCGATCGCCAATGCCTTGCAACGCAAGTTCATCCGGATGTCGCTCGGAGGGCTCCACGATGAGTCCGAAATCCGTGGTCACCGCAAAACCTACATCGGGGCCATGCCCGGTCGGATCATCCAGTCGCTCAAAAAAGCGGCTTCTTCCAATCCCGTATTTATCCTCGACGAAATCGACAAGGTCGGTAAGGATTTTCGGGGCGATCCCAGTTCGGCCCTGCTGGAAGTTTTGGACCCCGAACAAAACGAGACCTTTCACGACAATTACCTCGAATTGGAGTACGACCTGTCTAAAGTGCTCTTTATCGCCACGGCCAACAGCTTGAGTACCATCCAGCCCGCCCTGCTCGATCGGATGGAGATCATCCAAATCAGCGGCTATTCTACGGAGGAGAAAGTGGAGATTGCCAAACGTCACCTCGTCCCCAATCAGCGCAAAGAGCACGGACTCAAGGCGAAGGAAGTTCAGTTGTCGAAGGAGGTCACCCAGCAGATTATTCAGCAGTACACCCGCGAAAGTGGGGTGCGCAATCTCAATCGGCAGATCGCTTCCGTGATGCGGTCGGTGGCCAAAAAGGTGGCGATGGAAGAACCTTATTCCGTCAAGATCAAAAAAAGTGATCTGAAAGATATGTTGGGTCCTTCCCGCTTCAATCGAGACCGTTACCGGGAGCAGCACGGAACGGGGGTGGCGGTCGGTTTGGCCTGGACCAGCGTGGGGGGAGACATCCTTTTCATCGAGAGCAGCCTGAGTGCGGGAAAGGGGAAGCTTACCCTGACGGGTAACCTGGGAGATGTCATGAAGGAGTCCGCGACGACGGCTCTGAGCTACCTCAAGGCCCACAGCGAGAGACTGGGTTTGGATACCACGGCCTTCGGCGAACGCGATATTCACATCCACGTGCCCGAGGGGGCCATTCCTAAGGATGGTCCTTCGGCGGGCATCACGATGCTCACCGCTTTGGCTTCCGCCTTCGGAGGGAAAGCCGTCAAGCCTTTTCTAGCGATGACGGGCGAGATTACCCTGCGGGGCAAGGTCCTACCGGTGGGGGGCAGCAAGGAAAAAATTCTGGCGGCCAAACGGGCGGGTATTCGCGAGTTGATCCTGTGTAAAGAAAATCAAAAACACGTCGATGAGATCAAGGAGGAGTACCGGAGTGGCCTCCAATTCCACTACGTGGATCAAATGGAGGAGGTCCTGGCCATTGCGCTCGAACTGACGCCCGTGAGCTAATTTAGGTCGCTTGAACAACCATTCGGATAAACCTAGTCTCTTTTAAAAGCGTTATCTTTGCAACCTAACCGAGTCACTGCGACCACTCGAAGTTGTAGGGCCGTGGACGAAAATTTATCCAAATATGAAAAGGAGTTATTGCTACCTGGCACTTTTTCTAGCGCTCATGACCACCAGCCACAGCCTGCTGGCCCAACAGGACCAGCCCGAAGATCCCGTTATCCAGTTTTCGGGGATGGTATTGGATGGCTCTACCGCCCAGCTCTACCCCGTGCCCTACACCAATATCCTCGTCAAGGGGGAAGGTCGGGGAACCTATTCGGATTTCAATGGCTTTTTCTCCCTCGTCATTCACCGCTCGGATACCATCGTCTTCTCCGCCATCGGCTACCGCCCGGTAGAAGTTACCCTTCCCGACAGCCTGCGTGATACGCGTTACTCCCTCGTCCAACTCATGACCCAGGATACGATCAATCTCCCGGAAACGGTGGTCTTCCCCTGGCCCAGCCGCGAGCACTTCCGTCTGGAATTTTTGGCGATGGACGTCTCCAAAGAAATGCAGGAACGCGCCATGGAAAACCTGGCCGAGGAGAGCCTGCGGCGCGGACGCGAAATCGTCCTGCTGGATCCCAACGAGCACGCCGACATGTACCTGCGTCAGCAGGCCCGCAACAATTACTACATCGGGCAAACGCCGCCCATGAATATTTTCAATCCCATCGCGTGGAAACAGTTTTTTGACGCTTGGAAACGGGGTGATTTCAAGAACGAGGACAAAAAAGACCGCTAGCTCATTTTACGCTTTAGGATGCGCCATTTTTTGGTCACATTTCCTCCCTCCAACTCATTTGTATCCTGATTTTCGTACTTTTGGGGCTCTTTTTGATGGTTATTTCCCAACAAGTAATACCACTAGAGCCATGAAAGTGACGGAATATTTCGAAAAAGCACAAGGCAAGACGCTCATTTCTTACGAGGTACTGCCTCCACTAAAAGGAGGAGGCATGCAAGCCATCTTCGACACGCTCGATCCCCTGATGGAATTCAAACCGCCCTTCGTCGATGTCACCTACCATCGTGAAGAATTCATTTACAACATCCGTCCGAGTGGCTATTACGAAAAGACGGCCATCCGCAAACGCCCCGGGACCGTTGGGATTTGTGCTTCCATCATGCACCGCTACGGCGTAGATGCCGTCCCCCACCTGATTTGCGGTGGCTTTACAAAGGAAGACACCGAAAATGCCCTGATTGACCTCAATTTCCTCAACATCAATAACGTCTTGGCACTCCGTGGCGACGCGCGCAAGTTTGATGGCAAATTTATCCCCGAGCCCGACGGCCACAAATACGCCCTCGACCTGGTCAAGCAAATCAAAGAGATGAACCAGGGAAAATACCTCGACACGAATATCGAAAATGGGGAAAAAATGGACTTTTGCATCGGTGTGGCGGGCTATCCCGAAAAGCATTTTGAGGCGCCCAACATGTCCAGTGATCTGGCCTTTGCCAAGGCCAAGGTCGACGCGGGGGCCGATTACATCGTCACCCAGATGTTCTTCGACAACCAAAAGTACTTCGAGTTTGTGGAAGAGTGTCGCAAAATGGGCATCAACGTACCCATCGTTCCGGGCCTCAAACCCATCACCAAGGCCTACCAACTCAAATCCCTACCCCGCTTGTTTTACCTCGACCTTCCCGACGAGCTCGTCGGCGCGCTGGAGAAAGCTGGCTCAAGAGAAGCCATTCGCGAGGTGGGTATTGAATGGTGTACCACTCAGTCGCGCGAGCTCAAAGCGCGGGGAGTCCCCTGTCTCCACTATTACACCATGGGCGATTCGGAAACCATCCGTCGGGTGGTGGAAGAAGTCTTCTAGCCGCCAAATTATCCAGTTCCTACCGTAAAGCTCCGGACGATTTAAAAGGATTGGGGCACCTCCTTGCGTTTTGGCATCATTTTGTGACGGGAAACTATGGCAATAGCTTTCCTTTGTGCAAACCATCGTTTGTGCCGGAAGGTTTTTGCTCAAAATTAAACGTACTATGAGAGCCAATTACCTGTTACTCTATTGCATGCTGCTCGCCATGAGCAGCGCTGCCCAAGACCGGCGTGTGGCCCGGGGCACCCAAGACCTGCTGGCCGTTCCCATCGAAGTGATGCCTTTTCGGGCCAACGAAGCCCTGCTGGCCGACGAGTTGGCACGCCGCGAACCCGGCGTCGCACCCAAATTTGCCCACAAGTTTGCAACGTCCATCAACCCGTCGACCCACGGCTTGTGGGAAGAAATTCCCGGCGGGATAGCGGTGTGGCGTTTGGCCATCTATTCGGCCGGAGCCAAGTCCCTCAATCTGGGATTTACGGAATTTCACATGCCCAAGGAAGGGAAGATGCTCTTGTATACACCCGACAAACGCCAAGTGATGGGCCCCTTTAGCCCGGCTGACTACGAGAGCCACGGCCAGTTGTGGACGCCGATTTTGGAGGGGGACGAATTGGTGATTGAGGTGCAGGTGCCCTATACCGCCAAGCAAGGTTTGAAGCTACAGCTTTCCGCCATCAGCCACGATTTTTTGGGCTTTGCTCAGATCGCTTCGGGGGAGTGTAACCTCGACGTGGCTTGTGGAAGCTCGGATGGTTGGGGCATTGTGGAAGGCTACCGCGACGTCATCCGATCGGTGGCCAATATTGGGTTACTGGGGGACAGCTATTGTACGGGCTACCTAGTGAGCAACACCCGCAACGACCAGACGCCTTACTTTATCACGGCGGATCACTGTGGCTTTGGCCTCAATAACGCGGCGACGCTGGTGGCCTACTGGGGCTTTGAAAACAGCAGCTGTCGCCAGCCGGGAGGTGGGTCGAGTGGAGGTGGTGGGGATGGTGCGCTGGAAACTTACAACAGTGGGGCTTTTTTCCGGGCGGCTTATCCCCCCGCCGATGTGACCTTGCTGGAGCTGGACGACCCCGTTCCCATTGCGGCGGCGCCTTTTATGGCGGGCTGGGACATCACCAACACCCCCACTACCGATACCATCGCCTGTATTCACCATCCCAATAACGACGAAAAACGCATCAGCTTTGAATTTGATCCCACCTACTTCGGAACCTGGGAACGCGATAACGACTACGTCCCCAACGGCAATCACTTGATCGTACCCGATTGGGACATTGGAACGACGGAGGGTGGCTCTTCGGGAGCGCCCCTGGTCAATAAAAACCAGCAAGTCATCGGTCAATTGCACGGGGGCTACGCTGCCTGTGGCTACGACGAATACGATTCCTTCGGCCGTCTCTTCAGTGCTTGGGAAGGAGGCGGTACGCCCCAAACCCGTCTGAAGGATTGGCTCGATCCCGAAAACTTGGGGGCCTTGTCCTGGGCGGGGCGGGATCTGTACTCCGAAATCTTTACCGAACAAACCATTCAAGAGGTCTGCCTGCCCGGCGTACTGACCTACGAGCTGCAAATCGGAACCGGTTTTGAAGGTCCCGTCCAGCTCTCGATTGAGGCGCTGCCTTCCGGGGTCAGTGCTGCCTTTTCCGTCAATCCCGTAGGCCCGGGAGCCAGTACGGTACTGACCCTGGATAGCCTCGCAAGCTTTCCCGTAGGATGGCAAAGTCTGGTGGTGGAGGGCGACGATGGCGACAACACCAAGACCATCGAATTATCGCTTGGGCTCTTTTCGGCTCAGCCCAGCGCTCCCAGCCCCCTCGAACCGGCCGACAATGCCATGGATGCGCCCAATCGCGTAGCCTTCAGTTGGGCGAATAGTGTGGACGCGGTCAACTACGAATTGGAACTGTCCCTTTCCCCCACCTTCGACAATCTCGTACTGAGTAGTGGTCCCATCAATGCGACCACCTTCCGGAGCGAAGCCCTGGAGTCCCTGACGGTGTACTACTGGCGGATTCGGTCCAACAATACCTGTGGGACGGGAGCCTGGTCGGCGGTTCGCAGCTTTACGACCAGTATTGTCGTCTGTGACGTCGGAAGCAGCCAAAACAACAGCCCCATCAATATTCCCAGTAGTGGAACCACGACGCTGGTCTCTACCCTGGAAGTAGCCGAGAGCATGACCATTGCGGATGTACAGGTGGAGAACTTGACCATTCGACACTCTTGGGTCGGCGATCTCGAAGTGGAGCTGGAAGGACCGGATGGAACCACCGTCCGCCTCTTTGATCGACCGGGAGGTGGAGATTGCGAGGCAGATGATATCATCGCCAGCTTTGAAGATAACGCGAGCGAACCCTACAGCAGTTTTGATCAGAGTTGTAACCTCAACGGAACGGGGATCGGTGGTACCTTCCAACCCCTGGAGAGCCTGAGCCTTTTCTCGGGTAAAAATGCCCAGGGGACCTGGAAGCTGCGCCTCACCGATCACTTCGATCAGGATGGGGGACGTCTGGAATCCTGGGGGCTCAACTTTTGTGCGACCCTGCCCGCCCTGGCCGAGGTCTATCCCGAGTTCTCCCTACTGGAAGCCTGCCCCGATCAAACGGCAGCGCTGCGGGTGCAAACGGGAACCGGTTACGATGACCCCGTCAACCTCAGTGTGACGGGCTTGCCCTCGGGTACGACGGTAGACATCCAACCCAATCCCGTTCTGCCGGGTGGTTTTGCCACCATCCAAGTCACAGGGTTGAGCGACCTGGGCGACTATCCCGCGCAGGTCGTGGGAACGGATGGGGACGCCACGGACCATACGGCCGTTACCTTTCGCGTCATCGATCAGCCGGCCGCTTTTGCCAGCCTCGATCCCAGCGCGGGGGCAGTAGATGTGGATCCGCAAATTACGTTCCGTTGGGAAAGCAGCGCCTTTGCCGATACCTACCGTCTGGTCATCCACCTGGATTCTCTAACTGGGGCCGTGGCCATCGAGGAGGTCCTGACGGCGACGGAGTATTCGGGCTTGCGCAGTGCGAGTAGGACCTATCATTGGGAGGTGTTTGCCCAGAACGAATGTGGGGAGACGCAGGTGGACGGAGGAAGTTTTCGAACGGCCGGTCCGCTTACCTTTAATGCCATTCCCAGCAATCTGTCGATTTGCAGGACGCGGACGGACGTCAGCCGGATCAATCTGGGGACCGGATTTCTGGACCCCGTCCAGTTGAGCTATACCAGTACGCCCGCCGGGGAGTTTGACCTCGTCTACGATGTAGATCCCAGCGCAGTAGCGCCGGGCAGTCAGGTAGAGGTGAGCATTACGCCCACCGGAATGACGCCTCCGGGCTTTTACGATCTTGACTTCACCGCTGCCGACGGGGTACACAGTACCACGATTACCGTACGGGTGGCGGTTCGCGATGTTCCCAAGCCCGCCCTACTCGACGAACCCTTGGAGGCAGCCACCGTTGGCCCCCGACCGGTTTTTCGCTGGGCTCCCTTGCCGGAGATTAATTTCTACGCCATCCAAATCGCTCGCGATACGGCGTTCAGTGACTTGGTAGAGTCTACCTCGACCACCACCAATACCTACCCCATGGAAGAGGATCTGGCGCCGGGAGAAACCTATTACTGGCGGGTTTTTGCCTACAACAACTGTGGCAATGACGTTTCCCTCATCCGAGGGTTCAGTACCTTAGTGACCAGTACCCAAGAGCCGGCGGCGGCGTTTCTTCGCCTGCATCCCAATCCGGCTACTCAAGATGTATACCTGGACTGGGGAGCGGCTGACGGGATGATGGCCACGCGTTTGCAGTGGTTCAATGCCAGTGGGCAATTGCTACGGGACTGGGAAGTCGAAGGCGTGCCGCAGGTGGTCTTTTCCGTAGCGAACGATCCGAATGGCATCTACTGGCTACGGCTCATTCGGGGGGGGGATACGCAAAGCGTACGGGTGATTGTACAGCATTAAGACTGCCTGAGAAGAAAGGGACGGAGGGGCGCTGAAGCGGATTCAGGGCCCCTTTGTTTTTCCGAAAAATGGTTACATTTGTAGGCATTCCAAGTACGTAAAATACAAGGTGAAATGATAAGAGCAAATGATCCCAGTTTGAAGTCCTGGGTAACGGTTTCGGCCGATAGTGAATTCCCCATTCAGAACCTCCCCTTCGGTATCGTCCAGTTGCCCGGTAAGCCGCCGCGCGTTGCGTCGGCCATTGGAGATTTTGTGATCGACTTGTACCGTTTGTGGGAATTGGGACTGCTGACGGGATTAGATTTGAACCGGGAATGTCTGGAAAATCGCTGCCTCAACGATTTTATCAATCGGGGCAAATCCACCACCCGCGCCGTCCGCGACCGCCTGTCCGAACTGCTGGATGCCGAGGTGACGCGTTGGAACAGTCGGGAGTGGCGCGATCAATTTTTACATCCCAAGACCGAGGTGGATTTGCTGCTCCCCGTCAAAGTGACCGACTATACCGATTTCTATTCGAGTATCGAACACGCGACCAACGTTGGAACCATGTTCCGCGGGCCCGAAAATGCCCTGATGCCCAACTGGCGCCACCTGCCCGTTGGCTATCACGGACGGGCCTCTTCCATCGTGGTATCGGGTACTCCGATTCGGCGACCCTACGGACAGCAAAAGCCCGCCGAGCCGGGGGGATCTCCCGCCTACGGTCCTTCGCGTCTGATGGATTTTGAATTGGAGATGGCCTTTATTGTGGGGCGCAGTACGCAAATGGGCGATCGGGTACGGGTCGACGAGGCGGAGGATTACATCTTTGGCCTGGCCCTCTTCAACGACTGGTCGGCTCGTGATATCCAGGCTTGGGAATACGTGCCGTTGGGGCCCTTCCTCGGTAAAAATTTTGGCTCTACCCTGTCTCCCTGGATCGTCAGCCTCGACGCTTTGGAGCCCTTCCGCGTGGTGGGTCCTGAGCAGGATCCTGCGGTACTGCCCTACCTCCAGTCCAACGGAGCGAAGAATTACGATCTCCACCTTGAGGTCGCCATTGCCCCCGAAGGAGGGGAAGCCTTTACCGTCTGTCGATCCAATTTCAAATACATGTACTGGAACATGTGCCAGCAGTTGGCGCACCAAACGGTCAATGGTTGCAACATCACCGTGGGCGATCTCTACGCCTCGGGAACGATCAGTGGCCCCACCCCGGATGCTTACGGATCGATGCTGGAGATTAGCTGGCGCGGTTCGCGCCCCATCCGGCTACCCGACGGCTCCGAACGCAAGTTCATCGCGGATGGCGATACGGTAATCCTCCGGGGTTACGGCGAACGCGATGGCATTCGCATTGGCTTTGGCGATGCCGTGGGGAAAATTCTACCGGCCCATGAGCAAGGTTGAGTTCAAATCCAAATTAGATTCCTACGTCGTTAGCCTCCGGCGCTTTCGAGTGTGGCACCGCTGGTTGGGCTCTTCCCTAGCCCTACTGCTGGTCCTGAGTGCCCTGACCGGAGTGCTACTCGCCCTCAAAAAAGACGTTGCCATTTTACAACCGCCCACCCAACGCGGTGAGAGCAAAGACCTCAGCGAGTGGCAATCGCTCGACCAGCTGGCCGAACTGGCCCAACGGGCTCTCGTCGCGGCCCAGCCCGAGCAAGCGGACAACACCATTAAACGCCTCGACGTCCGCCCGACCAAGGGCATGGTCAAAGTACTCTTTGAACAGGGCTTCTGGGAGGTACAGATCGACGGACAAAACGGGGCGATTCTCTCCATTGCCAAACGACATTCCGACTGGATTGAGGCCTTGCACGACCTCTCGATCGTCAGCGATGCGTTCAAATTGGTATCGATGAATTTTCTTGGCTGGGGACTCCTCGTCCTGAGTCTGACTGGTTTGTGGCTCTGGTACGGGGCACGACTGGTGCGCAAACTGAAGCGCCGGCGCTCGCCGGGGGCCTAGGGCGTATCCCACTATCACTTCAGCAACGCTACCCGTTTGACGAAGCGCCACTGTTGGGTTTCCAATTCCAAAAGGTAGACGCCATTGGGCAGCCCGCTCAGGTCGAAGGAAAAGCTGAGGCCAGGTTCGGCATTGTTGCGCCCGACGGGGATGGGCAGGCGCTCTCCCGCCAGATTGCGCAGCCGGAATTGATAGTCCGATTTGATTTCCCGACGCAGGTAAACGCGGCCTTCTCCGCTGGTGGGATTGGGGTAAACGATAATTTCGGTGGGGTAGCGTTCGTCCGTCTCCAGTACGCGAAGTTTGCGACGTTGTTGGGCCAGTACGGCGCGCATGATGGCTACCTGTTGGTGAGTAAAGCTCACCCGGCAGGCATCGTTGGAATAGTCCATGAAATTTTCCACCATATCGGGCAGGTCCTCCAAGTGGGCAAAACAACTGTTGCGGCTGAGGTCACAATCGAAGAAGGAGGGCGTAGCGGAGGTGGGGGTATCTTCGATCCCATCGTCGTAAGTGCAGCCATCTTGATTGAGGGCGAAGTTGCCCCAGGGGTGAGGCAGCCCCAGGTAATGTCCCACTTCGTGTACCAGGGTACGGCCCCGCAATTCGGTACGGCTGCCATCGGCCTGGAGAAAGGGTGGGGGTTGGGCCCCAAAGGCCTTGTAGTTGATGACGATCCCATCGAAGGCGTAGTACTCCGCGGCGGAGTTATCCGGCCAATTGAGCAAATCGGGAGGGGGGTAGGCGTAGCCAAAGAGGAGGTCATCTTCGATGGGCGCTACGCAAACGGTGAGGTAGTAGGTGGGATCCAAGGGGTCGCTCCCCACACGCGCGGATAGTAAGAGCTGCTCGGGCAAGCGCAGTTCTAGGCCCTGCCAATCGACTTCCAGGCTAAAGGTCGAGTCGGTGGGGACGCGAACGATTTCGGTGAGATGGAAGCGGATACGGGCATCGGTACCGACGTCAGTAAATTCGGGGCGGAGTTGGGCGAGGTCGGCATTCTGCTGCCCAAAGTCCCGATTGAGTACTTCGATTTGGCTGCGGATACGCTCCTCGGACAAGTTGTGGGCCGCTTCCCGCCAGAGGATGTGGACGACCACGGGAATGAGGTATTCCTCCTCGTTGCGGTACTCGGCAAAAGCAGCGTGGGCCTGTGCCTGGAGGAAAGCCAAGTGGCGAGCGCCAAAGCCGGGGTGTTGGGATTGGGCCCGCTGGTACCACGGATCGTAGCCACAGGGAATTTGGGCCCGGGGGGCAATAGCGTGAAAAGCCAGCAAAAGCAGAGGGAGTGCTAGTTTTCTCATATTGAAATCGGTCAGCGATGCTGTTGTCCTACCAAAGATAAGTTTTTTTATAAATATTTTCCTTTTTGATAGTAGTAATAATCGTATTTATGATTGTCGCTGGATATGGAGCAGGCCTAGAAAAATAGGGGGTGAAAGCGCAGCTGTCCGGTGGTATTGATTTCGAGGGTGGGAGCGGGAATTTTGATGACGTTGAGGGCTCGGAGGAGGCTGCGTAGGAAGGCGTTGCGAACGGGAATGCGGCTGAGGTCCAGGTCGAGGGAGAGGTAAAACTGTCGGTAGCGGGGGTAGGCCAGTGGGTCGAGGCGGTAGCGGACGCCGTCGGTTTCCCATTCGTTGCGAAAGCCTCCGTAGAGGTTTTGGGCGCCGTAGCCAACGGCGAGGTTGAGCCAGGGGGGGAAGCGGTTTTGGG